>DATMCA010001033.1:0-7907 GCA_035559015.1 Umezawaea sp.
GCGGGCGTGCCGAGGCCCATCGGGTAGGACCAGCTGTTGTCCACCGAGCCCACCGCGGCCGCCGTCTGCACCTGGCCGAACCGGTGCCCCGACCGCTCGTTGAACGCGCGGTAGCAGACCACCACCTCGGCCATGCCGGTCGCGACGGCCATCGCCGCCTGCTGGACCGTCGCGCACGCCGCGCCGCCGCCGTAGTGGATGCGGCTGAAGAACGTCAGCTCCGGTATCCCCAGCTCGCGCGCGACGGCGATCTCGGTGTTGGAGTCCATGGTGAAGCTGACCAGTCCGTCCACGTCGGACGGTTCGAGCCCGGCGTCGGTGAGCGCGTCGCGCACCGCCTCGGCGGCCAGCCGCAACTCGCTGCGGCCGGAGTCCTTGGAGAACTCGGTGGCCCCGATCCCGACGACCGCGGCGGCTCCGGAGACGCTCACGCGGGCACCTCGATCCGCACGGTGCCGACGACGTGGTCGCCCTGCGGGGTGCGGCCGACCACCTCCACGACGTAGCCGTCGTCGTCGAAGCGCTCGACGACCTGGCCGAAGAATTTCAGGGTGTCGTGGGCGTAGCAGGGCGCGCCGAGCCGGATGTCCACCGCGCGCACCAGCGCCTCCGGGCCGGCCCAGTCGGTGACGTACCGCTGCACCAGCCCGGTCGTGGTGAGGATGTTGACGAAGATGTCCTTCGAGCCGCGCGCGACGGCCAGGTCGCGGTCGTGGTGCACGTCCTGGAAGTCCCGCGTCGCGATGGCGGAGCTGATCACGAACGTCGGGGTCGCCTCGACGTGCACCTCCGGCAACGAGTCGCCGAGGTTCGGGGTCCGGGTCATGAGCCGCCTTCCGCGCGTGGTCGCCAACTCGGCATGGTCAGGTCGTCGTCGACCTTCGTGAACACGACCTCGACCGGGAGCCCGACGCGGACGTCGTCCGGGGCGATCCCGGTCAGCTCCCCCAGCATCCGCACGCCCTCGTCCAGCTCGACCAGCGCGACGACGAACGGCGCCGCGCGGCCGGGCACGCGGGGATGGTGGTGCACGACGTAGCTGTAGACCTCGCCGAGGCCGCCGGACACCAGGTGGATCGGTTTGGTGGCACCGCACTCCGGGCACATCGGCCCCGGCGGGTGCCGCAGCAGACCGCAGCCGCCGCACCGCTGGATCCGCAGCTCCCCCAGGGCCGTGCCCTCCCAGAAGTACTCGGTGTCGTGGTTGACCGCGGGCCGGATCACCGCGGCGGGCACGGCCTCCACGACCTCCGCGGGCTTCTCGGCGGGGCGGAACTTCAGCACCCGGAACCGCATCTCCGCCACGACCTCGTCCCCGACGTACCAGGTGTTCCTGGTCGTCACGAACCAGCCCTCGCCCAGCGCCGTGCGCTTGGGCCCCACCACGTCCTCCAGCCGGGTGGTCACGGCGACGTGCTCGCCCTGCCTCAGGTAGCGGTGGTAGGTCTGGTCGCTGTTGGTCGCCACCACGGAGGTGTAGCCGGCCTCGTCGAGCACGATCATCATCGCGCCGAGCGGGTCGTCCGGGGCTCGCTGCCCGTGCAGCCCGCCCATCGTCCACACCTGGATCATCGCGGGCGGCGCGACCAGTCCCCCGTGGCCGGCCTTCTCGGCGGCCTCGGGGTCGGTGTAGACCGGGTTCTCGTCGCCGATGGCCTCCACCCAGTTGAGCACCATCGGCAGGTTCACCGGGTCACGGGCGAGCCGGGGCGCGCTCTCGCCCGCCGCCGCGATGCGGGCCGCCTCCTCCTCCACGGCCGTCATCGCGGCACCCTCGGCAGGCCGAGTCCGATCGACGCCACCAGCTCGCGCTGGACCTCGTTGACGCCGCCGCCGAACGTGAGCACGAGGTTCCGCCTGGCCTGGACGTCCAGCCAGAGCGCCAGTTCCGCCGTCTCCGGGTCGGCCGGGTCGCCGTGCCTGCCGACGACCTCCTCCAGCACCCGCCCGACGCGCTGGGTCCGCTCGGAGGAGAACACCTTCGTCGCCGACGCGTCGGCGACCTCCCCGCCGGGGGACGACGCCACCTGCCAGTTCAGCAGCTCGTTGACCCGCACCACGGCCCGCACCTCCGCGAACGCACGCCGCACGTCGGAACGCGCGAGCAGCGGTTCGCCGTCCGGGCCCGTCCTGGTCGACGCCCACCGGCGCACCCGGTCGAGCTGCGCGGCGATCCGACCCGCCGGTCCGAGCATGACCCGCTCGTGGTTGAGCTGCGTGGTGATCAGCCGCCAGCCCGCGTTCTCCTCGCCCACCCGCCTGTCGACCGGCACCCGCACGTCGGAGTAGTAGGTCGCGTTGACGTGGTGGGCGCCGTCGCAGGTGATGATCGGCGTCCAGGAGTAGCCGGGGTCGGTGGTGTCGACGATCAGGATCGAGATCCCGCGGTGCCGCGAGTCCTCCGTGCCGGTCCGGCACGCCAGCCACACGTAGTCCGCGTCGTGCCCGCCCGTGGTGAACGTCTTCTGCCCGTTCACCACGTAGTGGTCGCCGTCGCGAACAGCCCTGGTGCGCAACGCGGCCAGGTCCGTGCCCGCCTCCGGCTCGGTGTAGCCGATGGCGAAGTGCAGGTCGCCGGACAGGATGCGCGGCAGGAAGAAGTCCTTCTGCTCCCGCGTTCCCCGCGCCTGCAACGTGGGCCCGACGGTCTGGAGGGTGACGTACGGCAGCGGCACGTCCGCGCGCGCGGCCTCGTTGACGAAGATCTGCTGCTCGACCTCGCCGAACCCGCGTCCGCCGTACTCCTCGGGCCAGCCGACGCCGAGCCACCCGTCCCGGCCCATCCGCCGCACCACGGCGCGGTAGACCTCGCCGTGCCGTTCGGTGAGCATCGCCGCGCGGTCCTCCGGGGACAGCAGCGCGGCGAAGTACTCGCGGACCTCGTCGCGCAGCGCGCGCTGGCCGTCGGTCAGGTCAACGAACACCGGTCTCCTCCTCGTGCCGGGCGAGCAGGTCCAGCCGGTGCTCCGCGCCGCCGACGAACCTGGTGAGGTCCTTGGCCAGCCCGTAGTACCGGTGCATCGGGTGGGTGACGTCCACGCCGAGGCCGCCGTGCAGGTGGTGGCACGTGTGCACGGCCACGAGCGCCTCCCGGGCGAGCCAGTGCGCGGCGGTGTCCAGGTCGACCCCGGCGTCGCGTCCGGTCGACAGGCGCCAGCACGCGGCCAGCGCGGCCAGGTGCAGCGTGCGGGCGGCGACGTAGACGTCGGCGATCTGGCCCGCGACGGCCTGGAACGCCGACAGCGGCTTGCCGAACTGGTGCCGCGTGCCCACGTGCGCCACCGTCAGGTCGAGCGCGCCCGCCAGCACCCCGTCGCCGACCGCGCAGGCGCCCGCCAGCGCGAACTCCCGCAGGCCCGCCACCGCGCCCTCGCCCAGCAGGGCGTCGGCGGGCACCCGGACGTCGTCCAGCCGCAGGGTGAACTCCGGCGCGCCCCCGGAACTGCGGGTCCGGGTCAGCGACACGCCCTCCGCCGTCGGGTCGACGACCAGCACGCCCGGTCCGTCCCGGAGCGTGGCGGTCACCAGGACGCGGTGCGCGTCGCCCGCGTGCGGCACGCCCACCTTCGTGCCGGACAGCACGTGCTCCGCGCCGTCGAGCCGGGCCGTGGTGCGCGGGGTGGACGGCAGCGGGTCGGACGGCTCGCTCTGCGCCGCGGTGAGCACGCCGTTGTGGGTCGCCACCACCGGCAGCAGTTCGTCCTGCTGCTCGGGCGTGCCGTACCGGACGACCGGCAGCACGCCCAGGGCCAGCGCGGCGAACGCGGGCACGGCCGCGGCCCGGCGGCCGACCTCGGTCAGCACCGCGGCGACCTCCAGGACGCCCAGCCCGTCGCCGCCGAGCCGTTCCGGCACCGCGAGCGCGAGCAACCCGGCCTCTCCCAGCGCTTTCCACGCCGCGTCGTCGTGGCCGGGGTCGCCGCGCTCGCCGGTCTCCCGGCTCAGCACCCGCGCGCACAGGCCTCGGATCTCGGTCAGGGTGTCGTCGGGGGCAAAGTCCACATCGACTCCTCGTCAGTGCGCGTTTTCCCTTGGCAGGCCGAGAATCCGTTCGCCCGCCAGGTTCAGCAGGACCTGCGTGGTGCCGCCCGCGATGCTCAGGCAGCGGCTGAGCAGGAACTCGTGCATGGCCGCCCGCGCCGAGCCCTCGGTGGTCGCGCCGTCGGGTCCGAGCAGCTCGACGGCGAACTCCGCCACGGTCTGCCGGTGCCGGACGCCGACCAGCTTGCGCACGCTCGACTCCGCGCCGGGATCCTGGCCGCCCAGCCGTCGCAGGCTCGCGCGCAGGTCCAGCAGCGACACGGCGAGCCCTTCGCCGACCAGTGCGCCGACGCGTTCCCGCACGTCCGGGTCGTGGGCGGCGTCCAGGACGAGCACGCGTTCCAGCGACTCCCCCAGCGACGACCCGCGCCCCATCGCCACGCGCTCGTCGGCCAGCGTCGAACGGGCCAGCTTCCAGCCGCCGTTCACCTCGCCCACCACGCGGTCGTCCGGCACGAACACGCCGTCCAGGAACACCTCGTTGAACACCGACTCACCGGTGATCTCCCGCAGCGGTCGCACGTCGATGCCCGGCGTGCGCATGTCCACGAGGAAGTAGGTGATGCCGCGGTGCTTTGGCGCCTCGGGGTCGGTGCGCGCCAGGCAGATCGCCCAGTCGGCCTCCCGCGCCAGCGACGTCCACACCTTCTGGCCGGTCAGCAGCCACCCGCCGTCGGCCCGCACGGCCCTGGTGCGCAACGACGCCAGGTCCGACCCGGCCTCCGGCTCGCTGAACATCTGGCACCAGGTGATCTCGCCGAGCAGCGTCGGCCGGACGAACCGCTCCCGCTGCTCGGGCGACCCGTGGCGGAGGATCGTCGGGGCCGCCCAGCCGCCGATGACCAGGTCCGGTCGCCGCACGCCGACGCGGTCCAGCTCCTCGTCGATCACCAGCAGGCGCGCGGGTGACGCGTCGAGCCCGTACGGCTGCGGCCAGTGCGGCACGAGGTGCCCGGTGTCGACGAGCCGCGCGCGCCGCTGGTCGGGCGGCAGCGCCGCGACCTCCTCGGCCACCGCTCGCGCGGCGGCGCGGTCCTCGGCGGAGTCGTCTTCGAGTTCGACGCGCAACGACCGGCGCGCGCCGCCCAACGCGAGTTCCGCCGCCCGCCTGCGCCACTTCGCACCGCCACCCGCGAGCTGTCGCAGGACCAGGGCGCGGCGCAGGTAGCGGTGGGCGTCGTGCTCCCAGGTGAACCCGATGCCGCCGAGCACCTGGACGCAGTCCTTGGCGTTGTCGACCGCGGCGTCCAGGGCGACGGCGGCCGCGACCGCCGCGGCCAGCGGGTGTTCGGCGGGGGCCTCGTCGGCCGCGCGCGCCGCGTCCCACGCGACGGCGCTCGCCTGCTCGACCCGGCACAGCATCTCGACGCACAGGTGCTTGACCGCCTGGAACGATCCGATCGGCCTGCCGAACTGCTCGCGCCGACGGGCGTGCTCCACGGCCGTGCGCAGGCACCAGCCCGCGATCCCGCAGGCCTCGGCGGCGAACAGCGTGATCGCGAGGGCCACCGGGTCGGGCGGGTCGACCAGCACGTGGTCCGCCGGGACCTCGACCCCGTCCAGGGTCACGCTCCCCAGCGCGCGGGAGGGGTCGACGGCCGCGTGCTCGACGACGGTCGTGTCCGCGGCGGGCACGAAGAACCAGGTGTCGCCGTCGGTGAGCAGCAGGTGCGTGGTCCCGCCCGCGCCGAGGACGTGCCCCGCCTCCCCGTCGACCACGAGCCCGCCGTCCTCGCGGCGCACCGCGGTGACCGTGCCCCCGGTCAGCGCCACCGCGACCGTCGCGGTCCCGTCCGCGACGAGCCGGGACAGGTCCGTCGCCGGACCGCGCGCGAGCAGCGCCCCGGCCAGCGCGGTGGGCAGCACGGGGCCGGGCACCAGCGAGTCCGCCGCCTGTTCGAGCACGGCCGCCAGGTCGACGACACCGCCACCCTCTTCGGGCCGCGTGAGGGAGAAGACCCCGAGGCGCGCGAGGTCGGGCCAGTGCACGGGGTGCTCGGCCTTGGCCGCCCACTCGCGCACCCCCGCCTGCACCGCGCGCTGCTCGTCGGTCATCGCGATGGGCATGCGACCTCCTCCGGTACCTGAGGACGACTATAGAACGTGTTCCAGTTTTGCCGACAGGCCCAGATCGGTAGAAAGTGGAACGAGCACGTCTCGGATAGCTCGCGGCTGGGAGCGTGACTCCCGACACCGCTCCACTCGCACGCGCGATTCGGTCAGGTACGATGTTCGCACTACTGGAACAGGTTCCTATCAGACCGTGCAGGGGGATCACCTCGGTGGCAGCCGCATCGAAACCACGCGCGACCGGCACGGTCGCCCTCACGACGCTCGCGGGCGAGGAGCTCGGGTCCGCCGCCCAGCGCGACCGGCGCAAGCGGATCATCGACGCGACCATCGCGCTGGCGTCCAAGGGCGGGTACGACGCCGTGCAGATGCGCGCGGTCGCCGATCGGGCGGACGTCGCCCTCGGCACCCTGTACCGGTACTTCCCCTCGAAGGTCCACCTGCTGGTGTCCAGCCTCGCGGCGGAGTTCGAGCGCGCGCAGGACAAGATGGACCGCACCACGATCCCCGGCGAGAACCCCTACGAGCGCGTGCTCTTCGTGCTCGGGCGGATCACCAGGGGCCTCCAGCGCAACCCGCACCTCACCGAGGCGATGACGCGCGCGTTCACGTTCGCCGACGCCTCGGCGGGCGCCGAGGTCGACACCGTCGCGCTGCTGATGGAGCGCATGTTCACCAAGGCGATGAGCGACCAGGAGCCGACCGAGGAGCACAAGGCCATCGCCAGGGTGATCGGCGACGTGTGGCTGTCGAACCTGGTCGCGTGGGTGACCAGGCGGGCGACGGCCACGGACGTCGCCACCCGCCTGGAGCTCACCGTTCGGCTGCTGCTCGCCTGACCGGCGCGTACTCGACCACACCGTCCACGACGGTGGACTCCAGCTCGCCTCGGACCACCAGCACGTCCAGGTGCGCCCCGGTCTCCCCGGTCGCCAGGATCCGGTCGAACAGGTTCAGGTCCTCGAACCTGCGCTGCCTCCTCGTCCAGCCGAGCTTGCGCGCGGCCTCGTGCGTCGTGACCGCGCCGGAGAGCACCGCCTCCAGCGTCGCGCCGAGCCGGTCCTCGTGGTGCGCCACCAGTTCGTCGACGCGGGCGTGCACGCTGGGCGCGACCGGGCCGTGCGCGGGCAGCAGCCGCATGTCCGGAAAGGACCGCATGAGCCGCAACGAGTCCAGGTAGTCGCCGAGCGGCAGCTCCGCCCGCGCGGGCTCGAACCCGATCGACGGGGTGATGTGCGGCAGGACGTGGTCACCCGCGAAGAGCAGCGACGACTCGGCGTCGACGTAGACCACGTGGCCGTTGGTGTGCCCCGGAGTCGGCACCGCCCGCAGCACCCGGCTCCGCAGCGCGATGTCCGTCGTGCCGTCGAGCCACTCGTCGGGCTCCTCGTACCCCCGCGAGGCCTCGCTCCGGTCGAAGTTCTTGTACGCCTCCCGCAGTTCCTCGGCGACGCTCCCGGCCCCCCAGCGGGCCAGTTCGGCCAACTGCCCGTCGGCGCGACCGCCGAGGATCTTCGCCAGCGACGGCTGCTCGCCGATCCCCAGCGCGACCTTGGCCCCGAACAGCTTCCGCAGCGTGATCGCCATCGTGTAGTGGTCGCGGTGCAGGTGCGTGACCAGGAACCGGTGCACCTGCTCCAGCCCGAACCCGATGGCGTCGAGCGACGACTCCAACCGCGCGCGGGCCTCGTCCAACGCCCAGCCGGAGTCGATCAGCACGAGGCCGTCGCCGTCCTCGACGGCGTACACGTTCACCGCGCGCAGACCGTCCATCGGCAGCGGCAGCGGTATCCGGT
>DATMCA010001034.1:0-9296 GCA_035559015.1 Umezawaea sp.
TGACAAAAATACCTGCCGACGAACGTGAAAAATCATTTTCGACAACACGATCGGGTGATGCCGAGTAAGTGGCACGTGTCTGCGGGATCTTATTGAGCGTGACGTGGATTCGACTGATCGACGGCACCGGGGGCAGAACGCCCCGAAATTTCGGAAGAGTTGAAGGTGAGGGTTCGGCGATGCAGCAGCCAATTCGTTCGGTGCGACGGCTTCCAGGTTCCGTGCTCTCCACTGACACGTCCTCACGCCTTCTCACGATCAGATTCCCGTTCTCCTGATGACGGTGAAGGCCACTGCTCCGGCGATCTGGACGGGGCGCAGGTGCGGCATCCTGCTCGCCTGCCTCGACAGCGCGGCGTGGGCACTGGCCCTGGCGACCATGACCTGGTTCCGGTTCGCGCTGGAGTCGACGCGGTCCGACAGCGGGCACCTGCTCCTGTTCGTGGTGCTCGTGCTCTTCACCAACTGCGCGGTCGGCTCGGTGGCGCACCTCTACGGGGGCCGGTACTGCGTGGGCAGCCTCGACGAGGCGATCGTCCTGGCCAGGGTCGTGGTCGTGGTCGGGGTCTTCTCCCTCCTCGCCGACCTCGCCCTGCCGGTCCCGCTGGTCCCGAGGTCGGTCCCTCCCACCGCGGCCTTCCTCGCGCTCTTCGTGTCGTGGTCGGCGCGGTGCGCGATCCGCCTGCGTCGCGAGCGCACGGTGCGCCCGGACGACTCGCACTCCCAGCGGGTGGTCATCTTCGGTGCGGGCAGCAGCGGACAGCAGCTGGTCCGCTCCATGCTGTCCGCCCCGACGAGCGGCTACCTCCCCGTCGCGCTGCTCGACGACGCCCCGGCCAAGCGGCCACTGCGGGTCTGCGGTGTGCCGGTGCTCGGGACGGGCCGGGACGTCGCGGAGGTGGGTCGCCGAACGAACGCCTCCCTCCTGGTGATCGCGGTGCGCACCCCGGACGCGACGGTCGTCCGCGTGCTGTCCCGCGCCGCGCGGAAGAGCGGGCTCGGCGTCCGCATCCTCCCGTCGCTGACCGAGGTGTTCGGCACCGACATCGGGGTCTCGGACCTCCGGGACGTCGACGTCGCCGACCTGATCGGCAGGAGGCCCGCCGAGATGTGCGTCGACGCGGTCGAGGAGTCCCTGGCGGGCAAGCGGATCCTGGTCACCGGCGCGGGCGGTTCGATCGGGTCCGAGCTGTGCCGCCAGCTCCACCGGTTCCACCCCGCCGAGCTGTACATGCTCGACCGCGACGAGTCCGCCCTGCACTCCGTGCGGCTGTCCATCCACCGCGACGCCCTGCTCGACTCCCCCGACGTCGTGCTGTGCGACATCCGGGACGCGGGCTCGGTGCGGGCGGCGTTCGAGCGGTGCCGCCCGGACGTGGTCTTCCACACCGCGGCGCTCAAGCACCTGCCGATGCTGGAGCAGTACCCGTTGGAGGCCTGGAAGAACAACGTGCTCGGGACGCACCACGTCCTGGAGGCCGCGCGGTCGGTCGGTGTCCGCACCTTCGTCAACATCTCCACGGACAAGGCGGCCAACCCGACGAGCGTGCTCGGCCGGTCCAAGCGGATCGGGGAGCGGCTCACCGCCGGAGCCGCGACCGGGTCCTCGGGCGTGTACCTGTCGGTCAGGTTCGGCAACGTGCTCGGCAGCCGGGGATCCGTATTGAGCACCTTCACCGAGCAGTTGGCCCGCGGCGGCCCGATCACCGTCACCGACCCCGACGTGACCCGCTTCTTCATGACGATCCCGGAAGCGGTGCACCTGGTGGTCCAGGCCTCGGTGATCGGCCGGTCCGGGGAGGCGCTCGTCCTCGACATGGGCGCGCCGGTGCGCATCGCCGACCTCGCGAACCAGCTGATGGAGATCTCCGGCAAGTCCGTTCCCGTGGTCTACACGGGCCTGAGGAAGGGCGAGAAGCTGCACGAGGAGCTGTTCGGCGAGGAGGAGGTCGACACGCGGCCGCTGCACCCGGCGATCTCGCACGTCGCCGTCCCCCCGCTCGACCCCGAGCGGCTGTGGAGGCTCGCGGCGGCGGAGGGCGAGATCACGGCGCTGGACGAGTGCTCGTCCTCCACCGAGGCGGCCGCGCGCACGGTGGACGTGACCACGTGAGGGTCCTGGTCACCGGTGGTGCCGGCTTCATCGGCGCCAACCTGTGCCGATCCCTGGTGCGCCGAGGTGCTCAGGTCGTCGTGCTCGACGACCTGAGCACCGGGCGGCGCGACAACCTCGCGGGCCTCGACGTGGACCTGCGGGTGGCTTCCGTCCTCGACGAGGCCGCGGTCGCGGACGCCTTCGCGGGGGTCGACTCGGTCGTGCACCTCGCGGCCGTGCCGTCGGTGGGGCGGTCGCTGCTGGATCCGCGGCGCAGCCACGACATCAACGTGACCGGCACGATGCAGGTGCTGGACGCGGCACGCGCCGTCGCCGCGCACGTGGTGATCGCTTCCTCCAGCTCCGTCTACGGCAGCAACCCCCAACTGCCCAAGGCGGAGACGATGACGTGCTCGCCCGTCAGCCCGTACGCGGCGGGCAAGCTCGCCGCCGAGTCCTACGCGCTGGCCTACCAGAACTGCTTCGGCCTGCGGTGCTCGGCGTTCCGGTTCTTCAACGTCTTCGGACCGCTCCAGACGCCCGGTCACGCCTACGCCGCGGTCATCCCCGCTTTCGCGTGGGCCGCGCTGCGCGGCGAGCCCCTGGTCGTCTTCGGCGACGGGGAGCAGAGCCGCGACTTCACCTTCGTGGACTCGCTGGTCGCCGTGCTCGGCGACTGCGTGTGGAGGGGGATCAGCGCCGAGGCGCCGGTCAACCTCGCCTTCGGCACGAGGACCAGCCTCAACGAGGTGATCGTCATGCTGTCGGCCCTGCTCGGCCGCCGCCTCGACGTCGAGCACCGCCCCGCGCGCATCGGCGACGTGCGGCACTCGCAGGCGTCCGTCGCCGTCCTGCGCGGCATGTTCCCGAGGATCGAACCCCTACCCCTGGAGTTGGCGCTGTGCCGAACCGTCGAGTGGATGGAACCCTTTGCCCGCGAGGCCCAGGTCGTGGCGGGGACGCGCGGATGAAGGCGGCGCACCGCCCGGTCGAGACGCTCGTGGTCGTCGGACAGGGCTACGTGGGCCTCCCGATCGCGATGCGGGCGGTCCAGGTCGGGTTCACGGTGCTGGGGATCGACCTGGACGAACGCCGCACCGCCTCGCTGGGGAAGGCCGAGTCCTACGTCGAGGACGTGCCCGACGACCTGCTCGCCAGGACGCTGGCCTCCGGGCGCTACCGGGTGTCGACGTCCTTCGACGACGCCGCGGGGTTCTGCGCGGCGATCATCGCGGTGCCCACGCCGCTGCTGGACGGTGCTCCCGACCTCCGCTTCATCGAGGGGGCGGCGAGGAGCATCGCCCCGCACATCACCCCCGGCGCGCTCGTGGTGCTGGAGTCCACGACGTATCCGGGCACGACCGAGGAACTGCTCGTCCCGCTGCTGGAGGAGGGGAGCGGCCTCGTCGCGGGTCGGGACTTCGCGGTCGGCTACAGCCCGGAGCGCATCGATCCCGGCAACCCCCGGTGGACCTTCGTCACCACGCCCAAGCTGATCTCCGGCATCGACGAGACCTCGCTGGTCGCGGTCGACGCGCTGTACACGCGGCTGGTCGACAAGACGGTGCCGGTGTCCTCCCCGAAGGAGGCCGAGTTGGCGAAGCTGTTGGAGAACACGTTCCGGCACGTCAACATCGCCCTGGTCAACGAGATCGCGATGTTCGCGGGCGAGCTCGGGGTCGACGTGTGGGAGGCGATCGACGCGGCGGCCACGAAACCGTTCGGGTTCCTGCGCTTCACTCCGGGCCCCGGTGTCGGTGGCCACTGCCTGCCGGTGGACCCGACCTACCTCTCGTGGCAGGTGCGCACGCGGCTCCGCCGGAGGTTCCGGTTCGTGGAACTGGCCAACGACGTCAACGAGCACATGCCCGACTACGTGGTGGAGCGCGTGGTGCGAGCGCTCGACGTCCACCACAAGGTCCTGTCGAACAGCAAGGTGCTGCTGCTCGGGATCGCCTACAAGGCGAACACCGGGGACCTGCGCGGCTCGCCGGGGCTGCGCGTGCGCGAGCTGCTCGTGGAGCTGGGAGCGGACGTCGACGTCGTCGACACCCACGTGGAGCCGCACCGCTGCCCGCCGGGGGTCGTACCGGTGCCCCTGTCCGAGGAGGGCCTGCGCCGCGCCGACGTCGTGGTCCTGCTGTCCGACCACGACGACGTCGACTACGCCCTCGTCGAGCGGTTCGCCACCTGCCTGGTCGACACCCGGCACCGCCTCACCGGAAAGCTGGTGGAGCACCTGTGAAGTCCACCGGGGAGAGCCCGCCCACCCGCCCCCTGCGGGTGGCGCTCGTGCTGAAGACCGCGCAGGGCGGCATGTGGACCGCACCGCACGTGGACGAGTTGCGCGCCAGGGGCCACGAGGTCGTGGCGGTGCTCCCACCCGGTGAGGGCGGCCTGCGCCGGATGCTGTCCGAGCACGGCGCGAGGGTCGTGGACAGCACGTTCAGCTTCCGCTTCCGCCCCACCCCGCGCACGGTCGGGGAACTCCTCGCGCTGCGCCGCCAACTGGCCGCGCTGGCGCCCGACGTCGTGCACTACCACCTGTACGCCTCCGCGCTCTCGGCTCGGCTGGCCACCGCCGGGTCGGGCGTGCCCAGGGTGTACATGATCACCGGCGGCCTCTACCTGGAGTCGTGGCTCATCCGCGCCGCGGAACGGCTGCTGTGCAGGCTCGACACCATGACGATCAGCGGGTGCGGCGAGGCGGTCGCCCGGCGCTACCGGGGGTTCGGCATGCCGGTCGAACGCACGCGGGTCATCCCCTACGGCGTCGACACCCGCCGTTTCCTGCCGCAGGACCCCTCCGTGCGCGATCGGACGCGCCGGAGCCTCGGCATCGGCCCCGACGACTTCGTCGCGATCATGGTCGCCTTCGTGTACGCGCCGAAGCGGATGGTCCACGAGGGCCGGGGGATCAAGGGCCACGACGTGCTCCTGGAGGCGTGGCCCCGGTTCCGGGCCGCTCACCCCGCGACGCGGTTGCTGTTGGTGGGCGGCGGTTTCGGCGAACGCGGCGAGGTCCACCGGCAGGAGTTGATCGCCCGGTTCCGCCTCGACCGGGAGGACTCGGGTGTCGTGTGGGTGGAGTCGACCGACGACGTCCGCCCGTACTACGCCGCCGCCGACGTCAGCGTGTCGCCCTCGCTGTCCGAAGGCCACGGTGCGGCGCTCGAAGCCGGCGCGATGGGGGTGCCCAGCGTGGTGAGCGATGTGGGAGGACTGCCGGCCGCCGTCGGCGGCAAGTCGTCCTGGATCGTGCGGCCCGACGACCCGGACGCCTTGGCGGGGGCCCTGCGCGAAGCGCACGCGGAACACACGGCGGGACGGCTGCGGCACAGGTCGTCCGACGTGCGTGCGCGGGTGGTGCGCCACTTCGACAGCGGGCGTGCCGCGGTGCGGGTCGCCGACGTGATCGAGGAGGCGGCGAACGCGGGGGAGCGGCGCGGACCGGGGGACCGGCTCGTCGCCCTGTTCGGGGAGTTCCGGTTCGGACGGGACGCCCTGGGGCGGTGCGCCTCCCCCGACCAGGCGACCGCGGCGTGGGTGTGGGAGCGGTACACCAGGGTGGGGGACCGCCTCAACATCGTCGCCAGGACCTCCGACGAGCCGGACGGGGCGCGGTGCGCGGTCGAAGGCGTCGGCACGGCGGTGCGGCCGCTGCCGGACTACCGCGGCGTCATCGGGCTGCTCCGCACGCTGCCGTCGCTCGTGCGCGCCGTGACCCGCGAGGTCGCGGGCGCCGACGTGGTCGTGCTGCGGCTGCCGGGCGCGATCGGGTCGATCGCCGGGGCGGTGTGCGCGGTGCTGCGCCGCGGGTACGCGGTCGAGGTGGTCGGTGATCCCTTCGACGTGCTCACGTCGGGCACGCTCGGCTGGGCGGGCCGGGCCACCGCGGGACTGGCCCGCGCGCAGATGCGCCGGGTCGTGCGCCGCGCCTCGGCCGTCCTCTACGTCACGAACTCCACGTTGCAGCGGCGCTACCCCGCTTCGCCAGGGCGCCCGGTGGTCGGTGTGTCCAGTGTGGACATCGGGCCCGGTTCGCTCTCCGAACGTCCGCGCTCCTGGTCCGGGGGGACCTTCCACGTCATCGCCGTGGGCAGCCAGGAACAGGACTACAAGGGGCACGACGTGCTGATCCGCGCGCTGCGCAGGCTGGTGGACAGCGGGCTCGACGCGCGCGCGGTCCTGGTGGGCGGGGGCAGGCTGCACGACGGGCTAGTCGCGCTCGCCGAGTCGCTCGGCCTCGCGGACCGGATCCGGTTCACCGGGATCCTCGACGACCGCCGCCGCCTGGTGGAGCTGCTCGACGAGGCGGACCTGTTCGCGATGCCGTCCCGCGCCGAGGGGCTGCCGCGAGCACTCGTGGAGGCGATGGCCCGCGGTCTGCCCGCCGTGGGCACGAGGGTGGGCGGCATCCCGGAACTCCTCGAACCCGGCTGCCTGGTGGGCCGCGACGACGAGGAGGCCCTCGCCCGCGTGATGGGCGACCTGCTCACCGACCCCGAGGAGTGGGAACGCCAATCGCGGCGCAACCTGACCGTCGCGGCCACCTTCGAGGCGACCGTGCTCGACGAGCGGTTCACGGCGTGGCTGGCGGAAGTCCCCCACTCGCGGAGCGGGGTGAGGTCGTGACGGCGCGAGTCTCGTGGGACGAGGGGACCCGTCGGGCGGTTCGCGCCGGGCGGCTGGCCGTCGACGGCGGCGACGCCGTGCGGACGACGCCGATGCCGACGTGGCCCCACTTCGACGACGCCGACCTCGAATCCGCCCGCGCGGTGCTCGCGTCCGGCAGGGTCAACTACTGGACCGGGGAGCACGGCCGGGCCTTCGAGGCCGAATTCGCCGCGGCGGTGGGCACCACCCACGCCGTGGTCGTGGCGAACGGGACCGTGGCCCTGGAACTGGCCCTGCGCGCGCTCGGCGTCACCGCGGGGGCCGAGGTCGTCGTGCCCGCCGCCACGTTCATCGCGACGGCGAGCGCGGTCGTCGCCTGCGGCGCGCGGCCGGTGGTCGCGGACGTCGACCTCACCACCGGGTGCGTCACGGCCGACACGGTCGCCGCCGTGCTCACCGACCGCACGGTCGCGGTCGTCGTCGTGCACCTGGCCGGACACCCCGTCGACCTGCACGACGTCCTGGTGCTGGCGAGGAGTCGCGGGGTCTACGTCGTCGAGGACTGCGCGCAGGCCCACGGCGCGCGCTACCGCGGACGGCCCGTCGGCGGCCTCGGTGACATCGCCGCGTGGTCCTTCTGCCAGGACAAGATCCTATCCACCGCGGGGGAGGGCGGTGCGATCACCACCTCCGACCACGGGCTGTGGCTCCGCTGCTGGGAGGCGAAGGACCACGGGAAGAACTGGTCGGCCGTGCACCTGCGGCTCCCCTCCCCCGGATTCCGGTGGCTGCACGACAGCTTCGGGACCAACGCGCGGATGACCGAGGTCCAGGCCGCGATCGGCCGCAACCAGCTCCGGGGGTTGGACGGATGGGTGCGGCGGCGGCGGGCGAACGCCCGCGTGCTGCTCGACGCGCTTCGGTCCGAGCCCGCCGTCCGGCTGGTCGAACCCGCCGCCGACGTGGAGCACGCGTACTACAGGTTCCTGGCTTACCTGAGGCCCGAGCGGCTCGCGCCGGGGTGGGACCGGGACCGGGTGGTGCGGGCCGTGCAGGCGGAAGGGGTTCCGTGCCTGCACGGCGGGTGCATGGAGATCTACCGGGAACGCGCGTTCGACGACGTGCCGGGACGGCCGACCGACCTGCCCGTGGCCGCCGAACTCGGCCGGACCGCCTTCGTGCTGCTCGTGCACCCCACGCTCACCGAGCCCGACATGGCCGACACGGCGGCCGCCGTGAGCAAGGTGCTGGCGGAGGCGACGGCATGACCCCCTCCCCCCGCGATCACGTCCGCCGCGCGGTCGACGTCGTGCTCGCGCTCGCGGGGCTCGTGGTGCTGGCACCGGCGATCCTGGTCGTGGCGCTGCTCGTCCGGTGGAGGCTCGGGCGTCCCGTCCTGTTCCGGCAGCGCCGCAGCGGCCTGCACGGCGCGGAGTTCACGATCCTCAAGTTCCGCACCATGCGGCCTCCCCGCTTCCAGGGGCAGCCCGACGGCGAACGGCAGACCGGGCTGGGCACCGTGCTCCGCGCGTTCAGCCTCGACGAGCTGCCGCAGTTGGTGAACGTCCTGCGCGGCGACATGGGCGTCGTCGGCCCCCGGCCGACGCTGCCGGAGCAGGTGCGTCGCTACAGCGGGCGCCAGCTCCGCAGGCTGGAGGTGCGTCCCGGTCTGACCGGCTGGGCGCAGGTGTCCGGCCGCAACTCGTTGAGCTGGCCGGAGCGCATCGAGCTCGACCTGTGGTACATCGATCACCGGAGCCCGCTCGTGGACCTGCGCATCATCCTGCTCACGGCGGGCACCGTCCTGCGGCCGCGCGGTGTCGTCGGGGAGGGCGGCGTGAACCCCGACTTCCCGCCGCTGCTCCGATGAGGGGTACGGGCACCGACCGTCCCTTCTACATCGTCGGCGCGGGCGGTGCGGGCCGCGAGGCGCTGGAGGTCGCGCTGGCCTCGGGGCGGCGGGTCGACGCCTTCCTCGACGACGGGTTGGCGGGCCAGGTGGTCCGCGGTCACGACGTGCTGAGACCGGAGAGCGCGACCAGCGGCGCGGGCTACGTGGTGGCGATAGCCTCCGCGCCGGTGCGGAGGCGGCTGTCGGCGCTGCTCGACGCGCTGCGGCTGCACGCGCTCACGCTGGTCCACCCCCGTGCGGTGGTCTGCACCGGCACCGTGGTCGGACCGGGCTGCGTCCTGCAGGCGAACACCTTCGTGTCCTGCGATGTCCGGCTCGGCTCCCATTGCCAGGTCCACTACAACGCGACCGTCGGGCACGACACCGAGCTGGCGGACCACGTCACGGTGTTGCCCGGCGCCAACGTCGCGGGCTGCGTGGCGCTCGGAACGGGAGTGCTGGTCGGGTCCGGGGCGGTGGTCCTCCAGGGGAGGTCCGTGGGCGCGGGGGCGACGGTGGGCGCCGGCGCGGTCGTCACCCGCGATGTCGCGGCGGGCGCGGTCGTCGTCGGCTCTCCCGCCGTCGAGCTGGTCCGCCGGTGATCCGCGGGTCCGCGCGGGTGATCGTCCGAAGTGGACGCTGAGGTGAGGAGGAGTTCGGTGCCCAGCCCCTCGGGCGTCGGCGCGAAGATGA
>DATMCA010001035.1:0-5038 GCA_035559015.1 Umezawaea sp.
GAGCGCCGGATCCCGGTGATCGTGCTCGAACCAGTCGTCCCGTGAGGGCCGGCTACGCCCCTCGGCGGGGCAGGGGCGGATCGCCGGGCAGGGGTGCCTGAGCCCTCCGTTCGTCCTGGACCTGGATCTCGATGTGCGTCCGGTGCGAACTCGGGTCCCAGATGTCCTCGAAGGGCGCCATCAGCGAGTGGCCGCTGCCCCGGCGGCGGGCCCGCACGGCGAACCAGGCGAACACGGCCAGGCTGAGCGGCAGGCTGGCCGCCGCGGCGACAGACCCCACGAAGTCCATGGCCCGACCGTACAGTAACGTCGTGTATCCGGAAACACTCCGTTACTGAATGGGCGGGCATGGCCAGGCTGACACGCGCCGAGCAGCAGCGGCGCACCCACGAGCAACTGCTGGAAGCCGGGCGGGAGGTGTTCCTACGCCGGGGTTTCCTGGCGGCGACGGTCGAGGAGATCGCGGCGGACGCCGGGTACACCCGTGGCGCCGTGTACAAGCACTTCGACGGCAAGGAGGGCCTGTGGCTGGCGATCGTGGACGGCCACGCCGAAGCCCACGTCCGGTGGCTGGGGGAGGCACTGGCTCGCGCCACCACCCGTGACGAACTGGTCACGGCTCTTCTCCCGGCCGACCTGCTCGACGAGGGAGCGGCCAGGTGGAGCGCTGCGGCGGCGGAGGTGCTCGCCGCGACGGCGCGGCAGCCCGAGATCGCCGCCAGGGTCGCCGCCGTGCAGGAGCGGCACGACGAGCTGGTCGTCGCCCTGCTCGCCGAGCACTCCGAGCGCCTGCGGCTGGAACCCTCGATGCCCCTGTCGCGGGCGGTGGTCATGCTCGGCGCGCTGGGCATCGGTCTCGCGCTGCGCGACGCGGTCGCCCCGACGGCCGAGTCCGCCGCCATCCTCACCCACGTGCTGGCCGCGCTCTTCCCCGCGCGCGGGTGAGTCCTCAGGGCACGCGCCGGGCCTGGCCGTGCGAGGCGGCGGGGTCCAGCGCGGCGGAGCCGAGGAGGGCGAGCTTGTCCGCGGCGTCCGTGCCGACATCGGGGTGGTAGACGACGAGCATGATGCCTTCGGTGCCGGTGACGAGGAGCTTCTCCCGGTTCAGCACGAGATCGCCCACCTGCGGGTGGGTGAAGGACATCCGCGCGCCGCCGCGGTGGTGCACGTCGTGGCGGGCCCAGAGGCGCCGGAAGAGGGGACTGGCCAGGGACAGCTCACCGACGAGCTCGATGAAGCGCGGGTTGTCCGTCTCGGTGCCGACCGCCTCGCGGAAGCCCGCCAGCAGCCCGGCGGCGGCCCTCTCCCAGTCGACGAAGAGGGCCTGCTCGGCGGGGTCGAGGAACACGTCCCGCAGCCGGTTGCCGCCCGTCACCAGCCGCGGTGAGAGGGCCGTGGCCAGCGGGTTCGCGGCGAGGACGTCGAAGTAGCGCCCCTCGATGAACGCGGGCAGCGGGAGCAGCGCCACGAGCTTGGCCGCGCCGGTCGGGACGGTCTCCCCGCGCGGGCGCCGGGTGCGGCGGGGCTTGTCGGCGGCGAGGCCGAGCAGGTACGCCCTGGTGTCGTCGTCGAGGCGCAGGACGCGGGCGAGGGAGTCGAGGACCTGCACCGACGGCTTGCGGTCGCGCCCGCGTTCCAGGCGCAGGTAGTAGTCCGCGCTGATGCCCGCCAGCATGGCGACCTCCTCGCGGCGCAGACCCGGCACCCGCCGCACGCCGTGGACGGGGACGCCCGCCTCCTCGGGGGTCACGAGTTCGCGGCGGGCGCGGAGGAAGGCGCCCAGCAGGTTCGGCTCCTCGGTCATGCGCTCCACCGTAAGCGCGGGGACGGACCCGTGCCCGTGCCCTGCCACACCCCCCGACCGGCGGGATCCCGTGGGATGCTGGTCGGGACGACGGGATCAGGGGGTGTGCGTGGCGTCGAAGCGCAGGGGGAGTGCCGCTCCGTACGTGGCGCTGGTCGTTGCGGTGATCATCTTCGTGCCGGCGCTCCGGGAAGCCGTGTTCGGCTGGCTGCCGCCGCTCCTCGACTCGCTGAAGGACCTCAACCCGTTCCGCTCCTGACACGCGATCAGGCACCCGCGGCCCGGGCCGAGCGGAACTGGAGCACCGATGACGACCGTGTACTGCGACCTGGCGATCTCGCTGGACGGCTACCTCTCCGGGCCCGACCAGCGGCACGACACACCGCTGGGCGACGGCGGGATCCTGCTGCACCAGTGGAAGTTCGACGAACCCGAGCTGCACGAGCGGGAGAACGCGGCCGTGGTCGACGCGGGCGCGTTCGTGATGGGCCGCAACATGTTCGCCGGACCGGGGGACGGGCCGTGGGCCGCGGACTGGACCGGCTGGTGGGGCGCGGAACCGCCGTACCGCGGTCCGGTGTTCGTGCTGACCCACCACGCCCGCGAGCCGGTGCCGATGGAGGGCGGGACGACCTTCCACTTCGTCACCGGCGGGATCACCGAGGCCTTGGACCGGGCCAAGGAGGCCGCGGGCGACCGGGCCGTGTCCATCGCGGGCGGTGCGGCCACGGCCAACCAGTACCTGGCGGCGGGACTGGTCGACGAGCTGCGCCTGCACCTCGTCCCGGTCCTGCTCGGCCGGGGTGAACGGCTCTTCGACGGCGGTCCGCTCACCGAACTGGTCCAGGTCGACGTCCGCCCCACCCACTCGGTCACCCACCTGCGCTACCGGCGCGGGTGAACGGCGGCGCACCCCGCTGACGTCCCGAGGGGTGCCGGTCGGGCAGCGGTGCCCGCGGACAGCACGGGTCGGTCCGATTCATGCGCACGGACGAACACCCGGCGCCCGCGGCCCGACAGCATCGGAGGCAGGGGCCGTACCCCGGACCCGATCCCGTACCGCGCACCCGAGGAGACCCCGGTGACCCGACGCCAGCGCATCGACGACCTGACCTCGTTCGCCGTGCCGGAGCAGCCCGCGCTGTCGCCGGACGGCGAGCGGATCGTCTACGTGCTCCGCACGGTCGACGCGGAGGCCGACCGGAACGTCCGGTCGCTGTGGACGGTGGGCACCCGGACCGGGGAACCCCGGCGGCTCACCCGCGGGCGTTCGGACTCCGCGCCCGCGTGGTCGCCGGACGGGACGCGGATCGCGTTCCTGCGGGCGCAGGACGGTCCCGCGCAGGTGTGGCTGCTCCCGGTCGACGGCGGCGAAGCCGAGCAGGTCACGTCGCTGCCGCTCGGCGCGGGCGCGCCGGTGTGGAGCCCGGACGGGACGCGGATCGCGTTCGGCGCCGCCGTGGACCTGCACGCCGTCGACGGCGAGGACGACCGGGCCCGCGCCGACCGCGCCGGGGCACCGGTCGTGACCGACCGGCTGGACTACCAGGCCGACGGCGCGGGCCTGCTGCGGACGATGCGGCAGCACCTGCACGTCCTCGACGTGGCGAGCGGGAAGACCGACCAGGTCACCGACGGCGACTGGCACGCGGGCGGCCCGGCCTGGTCGCCGGACTCGACCAGGCTGGCGTTCTCCGCGAGCACGGCGCCGGACGCGGACCTGGTGCTCAAGGCGCCGGTCCACGTCCTGGACCTCGCCGACGGCACCACCGAGGCAGTCGGCCTGCTCGACGGGTACGGCGGTCCGGTCACCTGGACCCCGGACGGCGGCGCGCTGCTCGTCGTGGGCACGCCCGGAGCGCCGGTCGGCCACGCGGGCCTGCTGCGCGTTCCGCTGGACGGGGCCGAGGTGGTCGACCTCGCGGGTCCGCTGGACCGCAACGTCATGCCGGGTGGTCCCGGCTACCCCGGCGCGCTGCCGCAACCGGTCGACGGCGGCCGGAGCGTGCTGTTCTGCGCGCGGGACCGCGGCTGCACCCACCTGTACTCGGTCTCCGTCGACGGCGGCGACCCCGTCCCGGTGCTGACCGGAGCCGGACGGGTGGTCGCCGGAGTGTCCACCGTGGACGGTGCGGTCGTGGTCGTGCTGGCCACGTCGGAGTCCTACGGCGAGGTCGTCGTCCTCGACCTCGCGACGGGCGTCGAGACCGTGCGCACCGCGCACGGGTCCCCGGCCGAGGTGGACCTGTTCCCCCGCGTGGAGCGGGAGTTCACCATCTCCGACGGCACCACCGTGCAGGGCTGGCTCATCGGCGGCACCTCCACCGCGGGCCCGCTGCTGCTCGACGTCCACGGCGGTCCGCACAACGCGTGGAACGGCGCGGCCGACGAGGCGCACCTCTACCACCAGGAACTCGCCGCGCTCGGCTGGACCGTGCTGCTGCTCAACCCGCGCGGCAGCGACGGCTACGGCGAGCGGTTCCACGGCGCGGCGATCGGGGCCTGGGGCGAGGCGGACGCGAAGGACTTCCTCGAACCGATCGACCAGCTCGTCGCCGAGGGGGTCGCCGACCCGCGGCGGCTGGCCGTAACTGGGTACAGCTACGGCGGGTTCATGACCTGCTACCTCACCAGCCGGGACGACCGGTTCGCCGCCGCGGTGGCGGGCGGGGTGGTCAGCGACCTCACGAGCATGGCGGGCACGGCGGACGTCGGGCACTTCCTCGCGGACCTGGAGGTGGGCGGGATGCCCTGGTCCGAGCCGGAGCGGTACGAGGCGCAGTCGCCGTTCGCGCGGGTCGACCGGGTGCGCACGCCGACGCTGGTCGTGCAGGGCGCCGCCGACGTGCGCTGCCCGGTCGGCCAGGCCCAGCAGTGGTACTCGGCGCTGCGCGAGCAGGGCGTGCCGACCCGGCTGGTGCTCTACCCCGACGCCACCCACCTGTTCATCCTCGAAGGCAAGCCGTCGCACCGGCTGGACTTCAACCGGCGGATCGTGGACTGGGTCGAGCGCTACGCGGGCGACGTCGTCGGCCCGCGCAGGCCCCGGATCGACGCGGCGCACTGGCAGCGCAGGCTGGGCGTCCTCGCCGAGCGCCACCGCGTTCCCGGCGCGACGCTGGGGATCCTGCGCCTGCGACCGGGCGGCGAGGACGAGCTGGTCGAGGCCGCGCACGGCCTGCTGAACGCCGACACCGGCGTCGGGACGACCACCGACTCGCTGTTCCAGATCGG
>DATMCA010001036.1:0-2367 GCA_035559015.1 Umezawaea sp.
TACTCGGCGGCGGAGATGTTGCGGGCGATGATCGCCAGGTAGGCGTTGACGAGCAGCCCGGATCCCACGATGGCCAGGCCGACGAGGCCGAGCGACCGCGTCCGCGACCTGGTGCTGCTGGCCAGGACTCCGACCTCCCCCGGGCAGCCGGACGTCGGCCTCCCCCGACGATCCAGTATGCCGTCGCGGACCACTTCCGCCCGCCTGGGGGACGGCAACACGCGCGAAGACGCGCCGAGCCGGGCCCGGGCCACCGTTTTGTCGGTGCCTTTCGGAATGATGCGCGCGTGACCTCAGCTCCGGAGACCGAGCGCCCAGATTCGTCTGAGCCCTCAGCGTCCCCGGCGGCGCCGGTCGCCGACCCGCCTCCCGCGCGGAAGCCGCTGATGCTGTTCGCCGGGCTGACGGGGCTCCTGGCGATGGTGTGCGCGCTCGCGTTGCCGTTCGCGCCGGTGTCGGTGAACGAGCCCCGGGTGATCTGGCCGAAGGATCCGGCCCGGCCGGAGTCCACGTTGCTCAACCTCACGGCGTACCGGCCGCTGGCGCTGGACGTCACCGTCACCTGTGCGGTCGCCCGCCAGGCGCAGGCCACGGGTCCGACCGGTCCCGCGGGGGCCGTCGTGCTCGCCACCGTGGAGCCGAACTGGCCGCTGTCCCCGGACGAGGGAATGGTCGTCACGGCCCAGAACGACCGCCTGCAGGTGCGCGCGATGGGCCGGGTGCTCGTCGACGACCCGCTGGCGGGGGCATGCACGTACACGATCAGCGGGACTGGCTCGGGGAGACCGGAGTACCAGGGGGAGACCCCGGACCCGCTGGACCCGACGGTGCCGGACCTCACCCGGCTGGCCGGTCCGGACGACGCCGTGCTGACCGTGTCGCGGGACGGGACCGAACTGGCCCGCGCCACCGCACCGCTGCTGCCGAGCGTCGACATGCTCTCCACATCCGTCACGGCCGTGCCCCCGGGGGCCCTGCGGGTCACCCTCGACGTGGACGACGAGTTCACGAGCAGCCCGACGCCGCTCAAGCGGGTGCTGATCGGGCTGCTGCTGGTGATGTTGCTGGCCACCGCGGTGCTGCTGGTGCGCGCGGACCTCGACGACGACGGCCGGCCGGACCGGCGCTGGTGGGGGCGGCCGCGGGTGGTGGACGCCGTCGTCCCCCTCGTGATCGGATTCTGGACGCTCGTGTCACCGGCCACGGACGACGACGGCTACTACGCCGCCATGGCCCGCAACTCGCGGATCTCCGGCGCGGTCGGCAACTACTACCAGCTCTACGACCAGAACTTCACGCCGTTCACCTGGTTCTACTACGTCCTGGGCTGGTGGCAGGGCGTGGTGGGCAACGCGCCGGTGTTGCAGCGGCTGCTCGCCGTCGCGTTCGGGCTGATCACCTGGGCGCTGCTGCGCCGGTTCGCCGCCGACGCCATGGCCGAGGCGGCGCCGGACCGGCCGCGGGTGCGCTCGGCCTGCCACGTGATGCTGGCGGCGGTGTTCCTGGCGTGGTGGCTGCCGCAGGACATGGGGGTGCGCCCCGAGGGCGTGGTCTGCGTTTGCGCCGCCGCGTCGATGTACGCAGTGCTGGTGGCCTCGCGCCGGGAGCGGCTGGCCGTCGCGTGGCTCGCGTTCGCCCTGGCCGGGCTCGGCTTCGCCGCGCACCCCACCGGGTTCACGCTGCTCGCACCGCTGCTCGCCGGGCTGCCCCTGCTCTGGCGGCTGGTCGCGGTCCCCGGCGCCGCGATGGCCACGGCATTACGCGCCCTCGCGGTGGCCTCCGGCGGCATGGTCGCGCCGCTGCTCGCGTTCGCCGACGGCGGCCTGCGCGACTTCCTCCGCGGCCAGCAGATCTTCCTGTCGATCCAGGCCCAGGAGAGCTGGGCCACGGAGATCCAGCGCTACAGCTTCCTGCTGAGCCAGATCCCCATGGGGAACTACGCCAAGCGGGCGGCGGTGCTGCTGTGCCTGGTGAGCCTCGCCTGGTTCGCCGTGCTCGCCGGGGCGGCCCGGATGCGGCGGGTCCAGCTCCCGGTGACGCTGTGGCTGTCGGGGTCGACGACGGCGCTGACGTTCGCCGCGCTGTGGCTCACGCCGTCGAAGTGGACGCACCACTTCGGGGCGCTCGCCGGCGTCGGCACGGCGTTCCTCGCGCTGTTCCTCGCGCTCGCGGTGCCGACGGTGCGCAGCGTGCTGGGCATGTGGCGGTTGCCGTACGGGCTGGTCGCCGCCGCGGCGGGGTCGTACGTGCTGGCGATCGCGCTGAGCTGGCACGGCCCCAACCAGTGGCCCTACGCCTGGCTGGACGGGGTGCGCCGGCCCATGTTCACCCCGGCGATCAAGCGCCTCGTGCTCGACTCACCGCTGC
>DATMCA010001037.1:0-3445 GCA_035559015.1 Umezawaea sp.
GCGTCGACACCCGCGTCGGCGAGACGTTCGTGCTGGTCAGCGGGCCGGTTGACGGGCCGCCGGTGGTGGCGCTGCACGGGTCGGGCGGCAACGCGACGACCTGGATGGCCGACATCGCCGTGTGGGCGCCGCACCTGCGGGTGTACGCGGTCGACGTGATCGGCGAGCCGGGGCTCAGCGCCCCGGTGCGGCCCGAACTGGGGTCGGCGGCCAACGCGCGGTGGTTGGACGACGTGTTCGACGGCCTCGGGTTGGACTCCGCCGCCGTCCTGGGCATGTCGTTGGGCGGGTGGCTCGCCGTGGACTACGCGAGCACCCGGCCCGCCAGGGTGTCGCGGCTGGCGTTGTTGGCGCCCGGCGGTGTCGGGCGGCGGAGGTTCGGGTGGGTCCTGCGGGCGCTGCCGTTCTTCGCGCTGGGCGCGTGGGGTCGGCGGCGGGTGGTGCGGATCGTGACCGGCGTCGACCTCGGGGCGGTGGCGTCGTCCATCGGCGAGACGTTCGGCGAGTTCAAACCCCGCACGGAGATCCCGGTGTTCCCCGACGCCGTGCTGGAGCGGTTGACCATGCCGGTGCTCGCGGTCCTCGGCGACCGGGACGCGATGATCGACTCCCGCATGTCCGCGCGCCGCCTGACCGCCCTGGTGCCGCACGCCGACGTCCGGGTGGTGCCCGGCGGGCACCTGCTGCTCGGGCAGGCCGACGCGGTGCTGGGGTTCCTGCGATGAGCGGGGTGCTCAGGCTCTCACCGGACGGGCCGGTGCTGCGCGGTGAGCAGGACGCGGTCGACGTGATCGGCGAGGCCTGGTCGGTGTCGGCCGGGACCGTGGTCGTGCCGGTGGAACGGCTGGACGAGGGGTTCTGGACGTTGAGCACCCGCGTCGCCGGCGCGATCCTCGGGAAGTTCGCCGCCTACCGGATGCGGGTGGTCGTCGTGGGCGACATCTCCGGTCGGCTCGCGGTGAGCGAATCGCTGCGGGCGTTCGTGCGGGAGGCCAACCGGGGCCGCGACATCGCGTTCGTGGAGGTCTTCGAGCCCCGCTAGGGTTGATCATGCCCGTGACGAACCCCTGGCTGGCCGGACCCGCGCCGACGAAGCGGCTGGACCGCGAACGGCTGGCCGAACGGATCCTGAACCTGCTGTCCTCGCAGAACATGTGCGTGCTGGCGACCACCGGTCCCGACGGCCCGCTGGCCACCCCGGTGCGCTACCACCACCTCGACTTCGCGGTCCTGTTCACCGCCGCGCCCCGCTCGCCGAAGATGCGCAACATCGCCGCCGACCCGCGGGTGTCGCTCGGGATCTTCGCCCCGCTGGTCGGGCAGGCCAGCAGCCGCGGGGCGCAGGTGTTCGGCCGGGCGCGGGTCCTCTCGCCGGGGGATCCGACGTTCGACGAGCACTGGGCGGCGTTCCGGTGGCAGTCCGACCACGTGGAGCGGTCGCTGCCGCTGGACGAACCACCCGGCGGGCCGCTGGTGGTCGTGGCGGCCGAGCGGATCGTCTACACCGAGCACTGGCTGCGCCGCGACGGCTACGCGCCCCGCCAGTTCTGGCGTGCCGACTGAACCGCCGAAAAACGGTGGCGGCCGCGGGCTCGCGGTGGGGATGATCGCGGGTCGACGACGTGGGGGCGGGTGTGCGTGGAACCGCGGGACGTGAGGACCTGGCGGAGGTCGTGCGGGCCGGGTGCGGGCGGGAGTTGGTGTCGGTCCGGCGGTTGACCGGCGGCACCAGCAAGGGCGTGTACCGGTTGGCGCTGGAGGACGGGTCCACGGTGGTCGTCTACCTGTGGGACCCGGCCGAGAACTACTGGGCCGAGCCCGTGTCCGGTGTCGAGGCCTTCCTGCGGGCACGGGACCGGTTCGCCGCCGCCGGGGTCCGCACACCACGGGTCCTGGTGGTCGACCGGAGCCGCGCGCTCCACCGGGCCGAGTACGCGCTGGTCGAGGACGTGCGCGGGCAGCGGTTGAGCGACATCGCCGCGCCGTCACCGCGAACGTTGCGGCTGCTGGGCGCGGCGCTGCGGCGGATGGCCGCCTGTTCCGGACCGGGACCCGACGTGCCCTGCGAGGTCGCCGCGCTCTCGCGGGCCCTGGCGGACCTCGGACAGGCCGCCGCGCGGGTGGACCGGATCGGGGCGGTTCGGGAGCGGCTGGAGGCGGTGGTGCGGGAATTGGCCGCGGCCGTGCGACCGCGGACCCGGCACGGGTTGGTGCACGGTGAACTCGGGCCGGAACACGTGCTCGTCGACGACGACGGGGAACCCGTGGTCATCGACATCGAGGGCGCGTCCTTCACCGACGTGGAGTGGGAGCACGCGTTCCTGTCGTTCCGCTACGGGCCGGGCTACCGGTGGCTGGAGGTGCCGGGGCTCGACCCGGCGCGGGTGCGGTTCTACCGGCTGGCGCTGCACCTGTCTCTGGTGGCCGGACCGTTGCGGTTGCTCGACGGCGACTTCCCGGACCGGGCCGGGATGATGCTCATCGTGGAGGAGAACGTCGAGCGGGCACTGGGGTACGGGTGATGAGGATCCTGATCAGCTTCGCGGGTGGCAACGGGCACTTCCAGCCGATGGTGCCGCCGGCCCGCGCGGCGGTGGCCGCCGGGCACGAGGTGGTGTGCACGGGCGCGCCGTCGATGGTGCCGGTGATCGAGGCCGCCGGGTTCACGGCGTTCGCGTCCGGCCCGGACTTCGGGTCCTCCACCGAGCGGCGGCCGCTGTTGCCGCTGGACCGCGACCGCGAGGAGCGCGACGTGCGGGAGGGGTTCGCGGGCCGGACGGCACCGGTGCGGGCGACCGCGCTGCTGGAGCTGATCGGGCGGTGGCGGCCCGACGTGGTGGTGTGCGACGAGGTGGACTTCGGGGCGATGATCGCCGCTGAGCGGTCGGGCATCCCGTACGTGCCGGTGCTGGTCATCGCGTCCGGGTCGTTCGTGCGGCCGGACGTGGTCGTGCAACCGCTGTCGGAGCTGCGCGCCGCGCACGGGCTGCCCGCCGACCCCGGCATGGCGATGTTGAACGGTGACCTGGTGCTCTCGCCGTTCCCGCCGTCGTTCCGGCATCCGGGGTTCCCGCTGCCGCCGACCGTGTTCTCCTTCCGGGCCGGCGACGACGGGCCGCCGCCGGTGCCGATCGAGGTGCCGGAGGATGTGCCCACGGTGTACTTCACCCTCGGCACGATCTTCAACACCGAGTCCGGCGACCTGTTCACCCGCGTGCTCGACGGACTGCGGGAACTGCCCGTGCACCTCGTGGTGACCGTGGGCGGCCGGATCGACCCGGCGGAGTTCGGCCCGCAACCCCCGCACGTGCGCGTCGAGCGCTACCTGCCGCAGGACACCGTGCTCCCCCGCGCCGCCGTCGTCGTGTCACACGGCGGGTCCGGCACGGTCATGGGGTCGCTGGCGCACGGCGTTCCGTCCGTGCTGATCCCGATGGGCGCCGAC
>DATMCA010001038.1:0-4780 GCA_035559015.1 Umezawaea sp.
CCTCGGGGTGCCCGTGCGGCGCGAGACGATCCCGGTGCGGCTGGGCAAGCAGGTCATCGCGGTCATCAGCCGCAACACGAACCTGGCCGTGCCGCGCGTGCCAAGCCCGCTGGAGATCTCCTACCTGGGCAGCGCCGCGGACCTGTGCCAGATGATCGCGGACGGCACGTTCCCGACGACCGAGCCGTCGCCGGACGTGCACACGAGCCCGCGCGTCGGTGACGGGTTCATCCGGCTCGACGCGGCGGGCGCGGTGGTCTTCGCCAGCCCCAACGCGCTGTCGGCGTACCACCGGATGGGGCACGCGTCGGACCTGGTGGGCGTGCACCTGGCGCCGTTGACGCGGTCGCTGATCGACGACCCGTTCGACGCGACCGAGATCGCGCAGCGGTTCCGGGCCGCGGTGGACGGCAACCCGAGCATGCGCATGGAGGCCGAGTCGCGCCGCGGCGCGTCGGTGCTGTTCCGCGCGCTGCCGCTGCGGCCTCGTGGCAACCCGGCGGGTGCGCTGGTGCTGTGCCGCGACGTCACGGAGGTCCGCAGGCGCGACCGGGCGCTGATGTCGAAGGACGCCACGATCCGCGAGATCCACCACCGGGTGAAGAACAACCTCCAGACGGTGGCGGCCCTGCTGCGGTTGCAGTCGCGGCGCACGAGCAACGAGGAGGCGCGCGAGGCGCTGGCCGAATCCGTGCGCAGGGTGACGTCCATCGCACTCGTGCACGAGACGCTGTCGATGTCCGTGGACGAGCGGGTGGACCTCGACGACGTCGTCGACCGGGTGATTCCGATGATGAGCGACGTGGCCACCACGGAGACCCAGGTCTCGGTCCGCCGGGAGGGCCCCTTCGGGGTCGTGGCGGCCGAGTTGGCGACCCCGTTGGTGATGGTGCTGACCGAGCTGGTGCAGAACGCCTTCGAGCACGCGTACGCCCCTGGCCAGCGCGGGGAGGTCGTGGTGCACGCCGAGAGGTCGGCCCGCTGGCTCGACGTGGTGATCGCCGACGACGGCAAGGGACTGCCGCAGGGCTTCTCGCTGGAGCGCACCGAACGGCTCGGTCTGCAGATCGTCCGGACGCTCGTGGAATCCGAACTCAGGGGATCTTTGAGCTTGCGGCGGAGGCCCCGAGGCGGTACTGAGGCGGTCCTGCGCGTGCCGCTCCGGGGGCGGCGTTAAACTATGCCCCGTGCACACGTGGCGACCAGCCTCAGCGGCGCCTCGTGGTCATGCGGGAGGGTGTGCAAAACGAAAAAACGTAGAGCCCGACACCTGGCACGGTGTCGGGCTCTACGTTTTTGCTTCGTCCTAGGTCGGTGCTAACTGCCGGTCTCGCGACTCAGGCGTTGCTCCGGGCCCGCGTACGGGCGTTGCGGCGCTTGAGTGCGCGACGTTCGTCTTCGCTCATCCCGCCCCACACGCCGGCGTCCTGGCCGCTCTCCAGTGCCCACGCGAGGCAGTCGGAGACGACGGGGCAGCGGCGGCAGACGGTCTTCGCCTCGGCGATCTGCAAGAGCGCAGGACCGCTATTCCCCACGGGGAAGAACAGCTCGGGGTCCTCGTCGCGGCAGATTGCGCGGTGGCGCCAGTCCATTGGAACTACTCCTCAGCTAGGCGCGCTCGAAGGCACGCCGATCGTCAGCGGTCGTTTTGGGGTGCTTGTGAATGCTTTCACGAACGGCGGGGATGTCAAGGGGTTAGCACTAACCCGGTGAGTGAACTCACCCAAAAGATCGACACCGTTCACCAGCGGTTTCACTCTACGAAGTTCGCATCCAATCGAACATCGCAGGTCGGTCGCAAGATCATCACGCGGTGGTCACACCGCGACGGTGAGGGCTTCCCGAACGGACGTGAACTCGACCTCGGTGCAATCACCGAGCAGGTCGCCGTCCACCTGGAGGTTGACCGGCTCCTTGCTCGTCACCCGAACATATTCAACGTCGTCGCGGCGCAAGAGGTTCCCGCCTTTGGGATTTCCGTCCCGGACGAGCAGGTGGCCCACGTACCGCAGCACCGTCGGCAGCCCGAGGTTGCGGAGGGCGAACAGGCCGAGGTCGTTGTCGAACGACGTCGACGGGTTGAGGCGGATCGCCTTGCCACCCAGGTACGTCCACGGGTCGGTGTTCGACACGAACGCCATCCGCAGGTCCGTGATCAGCTCCTCGCCGGGGATCTGCACCGTCAGCGAGGGCGTGTGCCTGCGCTGGCCGATGTAGCTGGCCAGCGCGGTGCGCGCGTAGAGGGAAGGACTGGCCTCACGGCCCCTGGCGCGCTGCGCCTCGACGTTCGCGACCACGTCCGCGTCCCAGCCGACACCGGCGTTGAACGTGAACCAGCGGTCGTTGTTCGAGGTGGTGGACGTGGGGAGGCCGCTCGACGCGACCTTGCCGAGCCCGACGCGGCGGCTCGTCCCGTGCTCGATCGCCTGGAGCAGGCGGTAGGTGGCCTCGACCGGGTCGCGGGGCAGGCCGAGCGCGCCCGCGAAGACGTTCGCCGAACCGCCGGGGACCACCCCGAGCATCGGGAGGTCCGGCGAGAGCCCGGCGCGCAGCATGCCGTTGACGACCTCGTTGACCGTGCCGTCGCCACCGTGCGCGACGACCATGCCGTACCCGTCGACGACGGCCTGGGCCGCGACGTCCCCGGCGTGGCCCCGGTGCTTCGTCTCGACGACGTCGAGCTTCACCGTGCTGGCCAACGCGTGCGCCAGCACGTCCCGGCCTCCGGCCGTGGTCGAAGTCGCCTGTGGGTTGACCACCAGAAGTGCGCGCACACCTGCAGAGTAGGACAGTGCGTGACCGCGAACGGCCCACGTGTCCCTCGTACGAGGGCCTCTGAGCACACTGGAGTGGTCCAAATCTCCTTTCACCCGCATCGCAGTCCCGTCTACGGCGAGTGCACCCCAGCGGACCGCCGGCAAGCCGAAGACCCCTTGATCTTCGCGCCTCCGCCTGCCGGATGGGAGGTCCGGACGGGTGGCCTACGATCCGTGACGACCACAGACCGTTATGCACCGTCGTGAGGGGCTCGCAGGTGGCGGACCAGGCTCAGGTCCCGGTGGCCGTGAGGGTCGCCGGGGCCTTCACCGCGATCGAGGGGCTCGCGGGCATCGCGTTCGCCGTGGCGCTCGTCGTGCGGGCGTTCGGCGGCGCCGAGTCGACCGGCAAGGTCCTCGGCGAGGCGGGCTACTTCACCGTCCTGTGCGCGGGAGTGCTCTCCGCGGGGGTCGGGCTGATCCTCGGCAAACGCTGGGCCCGCACGCCGTCGATCGTCGTGCAGCTCCTGCTGCTGGGCGTCGCCTGGTACGCGTACGGCCCGTCCGGGCAGCAGCTCATCGGCTCGCTGATCGGGATCTACGTCGTCGTGGTGATCGTCCTGCTGTTCACCAACCCGGTTCGGCGCTGGACGCTCGGAATAGACGACCCCGACGCGGGTGAATAGCCCCGTTCGGCTGGTTGCGCTGCCGGAATCGCCCGATTAGTTCGATTAGTGCATTTGGCTCCCCTCCGAAGGTCGGTTGTTTCGCCAACCATCGGAGGGTGTCCCACGTCACCCGAGAGCGTGACGCTGGGGGAGGTGAATTCACCACTCCCTGCGTTCGTTAGGTGACATCACATGCGATTCAAGCGCACCCTGTCCGCGCTGATCGGTGGAGTCGCGGCACTCGCGGCCTTCACCTCCCTGGCGCCCACCGCCTCGGCCCAACCGGTGCCCGGCGACGTGACCCCGTTCATCATCGGGGGCGGCACCGCGTCCAACGCCCCCTGGGCGGCCCGGCTCTTCGCCAACGGCCGCGAGAACTGCTCGGCCACGATCATCGCCCCGACCTGGATCCTGACCGCGCAGCACTGCGTGGCCAGCGCGGCGACGTACACGTTCCGCGTCGGCAGCCTCGACCAGACCAGCGGCGGCACGCTGGTCAACGCGGTCAGCATCACCCAGCACCCGTCGGTGGACCTCGCGCTGGTCAAGATCGACCGCTCGGTGTCGACCACGTACGCGCCGCTGGGCACCACCACGGCCGTGCAGTCGGGCCAGACCGTGCAGCTCTACGGCTGGGGCGCGACCTGCACCAACCAGCCCGAGATCAACTGCCAGTCGCGCTACCTGAAGGTCGCGGACACCACCGTGACCAGCGTGAACGGGCGTGACTACCGCGGTGGCATCGCCGTGTCGGTGCGCCGCGGCAACGGCATCGCCGCCGGTGGGGACTCCGGTGGCCCGATGTTCGCCACGAGCCCGGTCGACGGCCGCCGCTACCAGGTCGGCGTCGCGTCCACGAGCGACCGCGCGAACGTCTCGAACTACACCAACGTCACCCGCTACCGCCCGTGGATCCAGTCACTGGCAGGCGTGTAACCGGTACCCCCGGCCGAGGGTTATTCCCTCGGCCGGGTTTGGTTTGAGTGGCTTCCACCAGTAATAATCACCCTACGTGTTCACTTTTGGCGGATGGACACGAACGGAGTAGCCGGATACCGTGCGACGAAGAGTTCGCGCTGCTCCGGGACGTTCCAGGGTGAGGTGTGCGGTGCAAGAGCGCCCGAAGCGGGTGTCGGCCAGCGGCGATGCCGAGCGCCCGAACGTGGCCCGGCTCTTCGACTACTACCTCGGTGGCGCCCACAACTTCGCGGTCGACCGCGAGTTCGCCGAACGCTCCATCAAGATCTTCGCCGTCGACGAGGTGGCCCGCACCTCCCGGTCGTTCCTGCGCCGCGCCGTCCACCTGTGCGCCGCCTCGGGCATCCGCCAGTTCCTGGACCTCGGCTCGGGGATCCC
>DATMCA010001039.1:0-4203 GCA_035559015.1 Umezawaea sp.
GGCTGATCGACGTGGACAACACGCTCGGGGTCGGCCGCTGCGGCGACGGCACCACCGCCCCGGCGTACATCAACACCTATCAGCGCGGGTCGTCGGAGTCGGTGTGGGAGACCATCCCGCAGCCGTCCTGCGACACGTTCAAGCACGGCGGCCCGAACGGCTACCTGGACCTGTTCACCAAGGACGCGTCCTACGCCAAGCAGTGGAAGTACACCAACGCGCCGGACGCCGACGCGCGCGCGGTGCAGGTCGCACTGCTCGCGCAGCAGTGGGCCACCGCGCAGGGCAAGGCGGGCGACATCTCGTCGGAGATCAAGAAGGCGTCCAAGATGGGCGACTACCTCCGGTACGCCATGTTCGACAAGTACTTCAAGAAGATCGGCGGCTGCGTCGGGGCCAGCTCCTGCGCCGCGGGCACCGGCAAGGACAGCGACCACTACCTGATGTCCTGGTACTACGCGTGGGGCGGTGCCACCGACACGTCCGCCGGTTGGGCGTGGAGGATCGGCGACGGCGCTTCGCACCAGGGCTACCAGAACCCGCTCGCGGCCTACGCGCTGGCGAACACCGCCGCGCTGAAGCCGTTGTCGGCCACCGGTCAGGCGGACTGGGCCAAGAGCCTCGACCGCCAGCTGGAGATGCTCCAGTGGCTCCAGTCGGCCGACGGCGCGATCGCCGGCGGTGTGACGAACAGCTGGGAGGGCAACTACGGCACGCCCCCCTCGGGCACGCCGACGTTCTACGGCATGTACTACGACGCCCACCCCGTGTGGCGCGACCCGCCGAGCAACCGGTGGTTCGGCTTCCAGGCGTGGGGGATCGAGCGCACGGCCTCGCTCTACCAGATGACCGGTGACGCGCGGGCCAAGAAGATCCTCGACAAGTGGGTGCCGTGGGCGATCGCCAACACGACGATCGGTGCCAACGGCGCGTTCCAGATCCCGTCGGACATCGAGTGGTCCGGCGCGCCGGACACCTGGAACCCGACGACCCCCGGCAGCAACGCCAACCTGCGGGCCAGGGTGCTCAACTTCAGCACGGACGTGGGTGTCGCGGCGTCGTACGCGAAGACGCTGCTCAACTACGCGGCCAAGTCCGGCAACGCGCAGGCCAAGACGGTCGGCGAAGGACTGCTGACGGCACTGCTCGCCCACCAGGACGACAAGGGCATCGCGGTGCCCGAGACCCGGAGCGACTACAACCGCTTCGACGACAAGTACAACGCCACGACCGGTGAGGGCACCTACGTCCCGCCGGGTTGGACCGGGAAGATGCCGAACGGCGACACGATCGACCAGAACTCCTCGTTCTTGTCGCTCCGCTCGAAGTTCCGCACCGATCCGGAGTGGCCGAAGGTCCAGGCCTACCTGGACGGCGGGGCGGCCCCGACGTTCACGTACCACAGGTTCTGGGCGCAGGCGGAGATCGCGACGGCGTTCTCGCTGCACACCGAGCTGTTCGGGTAACACCCGGACGGACGCCGCCCCCCGAACCCGGCAGGCGGGGGGCGGTGGTCCGGGCTCGGTCCACGACGTCCTCGACACCGTTGTCGAAGGCGTGTTCAGTCCTGTGTGGACCTTGTCGTGCAATTTTAACCAGAGCGGTTAAGTGATTGTGCGACAACATTTTTCGCACTCTTGAACGCTCAATCGATTAACCGGTTCAGCACTTGACGAGGTAGATCAGCGGTGCTCCCATGATGGGGCCGTCGCATTCGAGAAGGAGCACACTCGTGCGATATCCCCTGCAGAACCCGAGGAGCCCGCGCGCCTCGGCCCTGCGCAGAGCACTGGCCGGACTGGCCGCCGCGGTGACCGCCGCGGGCCTGGTGGTCGTCGCGCAGGCGGCGGCGCCGACCGTCGCCTCGGCGCAGGCCGGTTACACCTGGAGCAACGTCGAGATCGCCGGCGGGGGCTTCGTCCCCGGCATCGTCTTCAACCAGACCGAGCGCAACCTCGTCTACGCCCGCACCGACATCGGCGGGGCGTACCGCTGGAACCAGTCCACGAACCGGTGGATCCCGCTGCTGGACCACGTCGGAGCGACCGACTGGGGCCTCAACGGCGTCGCCAGTCTCGCCACCGACCCGGTCGACCCGAACCGGGTGTACGTGGCCGCGGGCATGTACACCAACAGCTGGGACCCCAACAACGGCGCGGTCCTGCGGTCCTCCGACCGCGGCGCGACCTGGCAGAAGACCGCGCTGCCGTTCAAGCTCGGCGGCAACATGCCCGGCCGCGGCATGGGTGAGCGGCTGGCGATCGACCCGAACCGCAACAGCGTGCTCTACCTGGGAGCGCCGAGCGGCAACGGCCTGTGGCGCAGCACGGACTCGGGCGTCACGTGGAGCAAGGTGACCGCGTTCCCGAACGCGGGCAACTACGCCCAGGACCCGAACGACCCCAACGGCTACCTCAACGACAACCAGGGCGTCCTCTGGGTGACGTTCGACCCGAAGACCGGGTCCGCGGGCCAGACGACCAAGACGATCTACGTCGGCGTGGCCGACAAGCAGAACAACGTCTACCGCAGCACGGACGGCGGCACGACGTGGGCGCGCGTGGCGGGCCAGCCGACCGGATACCTCCCGCACAAGGGCGTGCTGGACGGCGCGGGGCAGCTCTTCCTCGCCACCAGCGACACCGGCGGCCCGTACGACGGCGCCAAGGGCGACGTGTGGAGGCTGAACACCGCCACCGGCGCCTGGACCCAGGTCAGCCCGATCCCGTCGAGCAGCACGGACGACTACTTCGGCTACAGCGGCCTGACCGTCGACCGCTCACGCCCCGGGACGCTGATGGTCGCCACGCAGGTGTCGTGGTGGCCGGACGTCATCCTCTTCCGCAGCACCGACTCCGGCGCGACCTGGACGCGGATCTGGGACTGGGCCAACTACCCCGAGCGCTCCACCCGCTACACGCAGGACATCTCGGCGGTGCCGTGGCTGTCGCTCGGCATGAACCCGCAGCCGCCCGAGGTCACGCCGAAGCTGGGCTGGATGACCGAGTCGATGGAGATCGACCCGTTCGACTCGAACCGGATGATGTACGGCACCGGCGCGACGATCTACGGCACGAAGAACCTCACCACGTGGGACACCGGCGGCAAGATCACCATCACGCCGGTGGTCGCGGGCCTGGAGGAGACCGCGGTGCTGGACCTGATCAGCCCGCCCTCCGGCGCGCCGCTGATCAGCGGGCTCGGCGACATCGGCGGCTTCCGGCACGACCGGCTGGACGCCGTGCCCGCCAAGGTGTTCACCCAGCCCACCTTCACCTCCACCACGAGCCTGGACTACGCGGAGCTGACCCCGGCGACGCTGGTGCGGGTCGGGCAGTTCGACAAGTCGAGCCGCCCCAACGACAACCGGGTCGCGTTCTCCACCGACGGCGGCTCGAACTGGTTCCAGGGAGCCGAACCGGGCGGTGTGACGGGCGGCGGCACGGTCGCCGCGGCGGCCGACGGGAGCCGGTTCGTCTGGAGCCCGGTGGGCGCCGGGGTGCACTACTCCGTCGGCTTCGGCAACTCCTGGCAGCCGTCGTCCGGCATCCCGGCGGGCGCGGTGGTGGAGTCGGACCGGGTCAACCCGCGCAAGTTCTACGGGTTCGCCGCGAACAGGTTCTACGCCAGCGTCGACGGCGGGGCCACGTTCACCGCGTCCTCGGCGACCGGCCTGCCGGACAGCGCGCACTTCAAGGCCGTCGCGGGCCGCGAGGGCGACGTCTGGCTGGCGGGCGGCTCGGGGCTGTGGCGCTCCACGGACTCCGGCGCGACCTTCACCAAGTCCACCTCCGTGGCGGAGTCGACCAACATCGGCTTCGGCAAGGCCGCCACCGGCAAGACCTACCCGGCGCTGTACGCCATCGGGCTGGTCGGCGGTGTGCGCGGCGTCTTCCGCTCGGACGACACCGGAGCCACGTGGACGCGGATCAACGACGACAAGCACCAGTACGGCAACATCGGCGACGCCATCACCGGTGACCCCCGCGTGTACGGCCGGGTCTACCTCGGCACCAATGGTCGTGGTGTCGTCCTGGGCCAGTCGTCCGGCACGCCCACCACGAGCACCACCACCTCGACGACGACCACCACGACAACGACGACGGGCACCACGCCGACGACGACCGGCACCGAGCCGACGACGACCGGCGCCGTCGAGCCGCACCGCTAGCCCGCGGCGGACTCGACCCGCTCGACCGCTGC
>DATMCA010001040.1:0-2431 GCA_035559015.1 Umezawaea sp.
TCGGCGCTGACCGGTGAGTCGGCCGCCGTGGCGAAGGACCCGCTCGCGCTGCCCCACGACACGGCCCTGGCCGACCGCGCCAACATGGCGTACTCCGGCACGCTGGTCACCGCGGGTGGCGGGCGCGGAGTCGTCGTGGCGACCGGCGCGGACACCGAGATCGGCCGTGTCCACCGGCTCGTCGGCAGCACCTCGACCGTGCGCACCCCGCTGACCCGCAAGCTCGACCGCTTCGCCAAGCTGCTGACGGTGGTCATCCTCGGGTTGGCGGCCGTCAGCGTGGCGATCGGCCTGGTGCGAGGGGAACCGCTCGGCGCCATGGTCACCGCCGCGGTCGCCCTCGCCGTCGGCGCGATCCCGGAAGGGCTGCCCGCCGCCGTCACCGTGACGCTCGCCATCGGTGTCGCCAGGATGGCCCGCCGCAACGCGATCATCAGGCGGCTCCCGGCCGTGGAGACGTTGGGCAGCACCACGGTGATCTGCACCGACAAGACCGGCACGTTGACCGCGAACGCGATGACCGTCCGCACCGTCGTGGTCTCAGGGCGCTCCTTCGAGGTGACCGGTGTCGGTTACGACCCCGACGGCCACTTCTCGTCGGCCGTGACACCCGAGTTGCGCGAGTGCCTGCTGGCGGGGCTGGCGTGCAACGACGCCCGGATCGTGCAGGAGGACGGGAACTGGACGGCGGTCGGTGACCCCACCGAGGCCGCTCTGGTCGTGTCCGCGCACAAGGCGGGGCTGGACGCGCGGGACGTGCCGCGCAGGCTCGACGTCCTGCCGTTCACCTCCGAACGCCAGTACATGGCCACGTCGCACCCCGGTGGCGTCGTGTACTTGAAGGGCGCGGTGGAGCGGATCGTCGACCTGACCGGGAACCCCGGCGAGCCCACCCCCGCCGACGACCTGGCGACGGCGGGCCTGCGAGTCCTGGCCATCGGCTCGGCCAGGTTGACCGCGGGCGCCGAACTGACGGAGGCGAACCTGCGCGGCCGCGTGGAACTGCTGGGAGTGCAGGCGATGCACGACCCGCCGCGTCCGGAGGCGATCGAGGCCGTTCGGGAGTGCCGCACCGCGGGAATCGACGTCCGCATGATCACCGGTGACCACCCGGTCACGGCTCGCGCCATCGCCAGGACCTTCGACATCCCCGAGGACGGCGTCTACGCGAGGGTGACGCCGGAGGAGAAGCTGCGCCTGGTGAAGGAGTTCCAGCACAACGGTCACGTCGTCGCGATGACGGGCGACGGGGTGAACGACGCCCCCGCGCTGCGCCGCGCCGACATCGGTGTCGCCATGGGACGGGGCGGCACGGAGGTCGCGAAGCAGGCCGCGGACATGGTGCTCGCCGACGACAACTTCTCCTCGATCCGAGCCGCTGTCGAGGAAGGCCGCGCGGTCTTCGACAACCTGCGCACTTTCATCATCTGGACGCTGCCGACCAACATGGCCGAGGGCCTGGTGATCCTCACCGCGGTCGTGCTCGGCACCGCGCTGCCGATCCTGCCGGTGCAGATCCTGTGGATCAACATGACCACCGCGGTAGCCCTGGGCTTGACGCTGGCGTTCGAACCGCGCGAGCCCGACGTGATGCGCAGACCGCCGCTGCCGCCCACGCTTCCCCTGCTCACCGGGAGGCTCGTGCGACGGATCCTGTTCGTGTCGACCGTCCTGCTCGGACTGTCGTTCGGGGCGTTTCACTGGTCGCTCGGGTCCGGTGCGTCGCTGGAGGCGGCGCGGACGGTGGCGGTCGACGTGTTCGTGGCCGCCCAGATCGCGTACCTGCTCAACTGCCGCTCGTTGGAGAACCTGCGGCCGGGGGTGCCGATCGCCCGGAGCCCCTGGCTGCTCGGCGGGATCGCCGTGACCGCGGGACTGCAACTGCTGTTCACCTACCTGCCACCGATGAACCAGCTGTTCCACACCAGCCCGATCGGCTGGCTGGACTGGGGGTTCGTCGCGGCGGCGAGCGTCCTCGCCTTCGTCGTGGTGGAACTGGACAAGTGGCGGGAGCGTGCGCTGTCCCGGCAGCGGCGACACGCAACGACTGACCGGGCACACGACTGACCGGGCAAACGACGAGTCCGCTCCCCGACGGGGAGCGGACTCGTCGTGCGCCGACGTCAGCGGGCGTCCCGGTGCAGGTCGAGAAGTCGGGTCCTGGTGGCCTGCAACCGGTTCACCAGGGCTTCGACGAGGATCAGCGAGAGCCGGTAGCCGAGCACCGGGTCGGCGTCGACGAGCTTCCGCAGCTCTTCCGCGTCCACCACGACAGCGGTGGTGGGGGAGACGACGGTGGCGCCGAAGTGCCACCGGTGCGGCGGGAGCAGCCAGGACCAGCCGAGCAGCTCGCCGGGGCCGACGCTCTGCACCGCCATCCGGCCGTGGCCGGGTGCGTCGGAGTCGACCACGGCACAGCCCTTGAGCAAGA
>DATMCA010001041.1:0-2187 GCA_035559015.1 Umezawaea sp.
CGCTGCTGACCGCCATCTACGACCCCGCGCAGGCCGTTGTCGCCGCCGCGGCCGGTGCGGTCTACATCGCCCCCTACCTGAGCAAGCTCGACGACGCCGGGCGGGATGCGGTCGGCGACGTCACCGCCATGCAGGAAGTACTGGCTGCCACGGGCAGCTCAACGAAGATCCTTTTGGCCAGCATCCGCGACGTCGGGTCGGTCGTCGAGTTGGCCCGCCGGGGGGTCGACTGCTTCACCATGGGACCAGCCGTAGCCGAGCAGTTCTTCACCGACGAGCTGACCGCCCAGGCCGAGCAGGTGTTCGAAGACGCCATCCGCGAGACCCCGGCATGACCGCGACCGGGCAGACGGTGGCATTGTCGGTCGGGAACCTCGTCGACCGGGCCCGCCGCCTCGCCGAGGCTGGTGGCCGCACCGTGCTTGGCATCACCGGGGCACCCGGGGCGGGCAAGACCACCATCGCGAGCAGGCTCGCCGCCGAACTCGGGCCGCAGCTGTGTGTGCTGGTGCCCATGGACGGCTTCCACCTGTGCAACGCCACCCTGCGCGCGTGGGGACGCCGTGAGCGCAAAGGCGCCTGGGACACCTTCGACGCGGAGGGCTACCTGCACCTGCTGGGCCGGCTGCGCGACCAGACCGACGAGGTCGTGCACGCCCCCGACTTCGACCGCCACCTCGACGAACCCATCGCCTGCGCCATCCCTGTGGCCCGCGCGGTGCCGCTGGTCATCACCGAAGGCAACTGGCTGCTGTGTCGCGAAGGTCCCTGGGAGCGGGTGAAGTCGATGCTCGACGACAGCTGGTACCTACACGTCGACGACCCCACCCGGCAGCACCGCCTCGTCGACCGCCACCAGCAGCACGGCATGACCGAGGCCCAGGCCGTCTCCTGGACCGCGGGCACCGACCAGGCCAACGCCGAACTCGTCGCCGACGGCCGCGACCGGGCCGACCTCACGATCACGGTGGTGGCGTCGTGAAAGCCGTCCGCTACGACGCTCCCCGCAGCTTCACCGTCGCCGACATTCCCATACCGGAGGCAGGACCGGACGAGGTGCGGATCAAGGTGTCCCAGGTCGGGGTGTGCGGCACCGACCTGCACCTGCACGACGGCGGCTTCAACGCCGTGTTCCCCCTCATCCCCGGCCACGAGGTCGTCGGCATCGTCGACCAACTCGGTGTCCGTGTCACCCGGTTCAGGCTCGGCGAGCAGGTCACCGTCAACCCGAACATCCACTGCGGACACTGCGACTACTGCCTGGCGGGCAGGCTCATCCTCTGCGCGAACGGACGCGGACTGGGCAGCACGCACGCGGGCTTCTTCGCCGAGTACGTCGCCGTCGACCACAGCCAGGTGTTCTCCGTCGACGGGCTGCCCGCCGACACCGCGGTGTTCACCGAACCCGCCTCCTGCGCCATGCACGGCATCGAACGCCTCCAGGTCCGGCCCGGGTCCAGCGCGCTCGTATTCGGCGCCGGACCCACCGGCCTGCTGCTCGCCCAACTCCTCGCCGCGTCCGGTGCCGCCAGCGTGACCGTGGCCGACGTCGTGGCCTTCAAACTCGCCACCGCTGCCCGCCTCGGCATCGACCACACCGTCCTCCTCAACCGCAACGACACCACCAGCGGCGTCGCAGCGCTACGTGCCGGATCACCCAGCAGGGACGGCTACGACATCGTCGTCGAGGCAACCGGCCGAACAACCGTGGGTCAAAACTGTGTCCCTCTCGCCCGCAACGGCGGCACCGTCCTCATCTACGGCGTCACCCACGCCGAGGACATCCTCCCGATCCACCCGTTCGACGTCTTCCGACGCGAGATCACCATCCTGGGATCCTTCGCCGAAGCAACCTCCTTCGGCGCCACCATCGCCGCGCTGCGCACCCGACGGATCCGCACCGAAGGCCTCATCACTCACCGCTTCACCATCGACGACTACGACAAAGCCCTCCACGCCCTCGCCACCGACCCCACCGCACACAAAGTCATCATCACTCCCTGACCCGAAGCCGACGACCCGCCATCTGCTCATAGCGTCAGGAGCCACGCAGATTTCCGGGCAAGAGGTGTCACCGCTTGCGTCGGAAGGGCTGCGGCGTAGGCGTCGCGGGCACTGCGGGCCGGAGTCACCCGACCGCCGACCGTGCGGGCCACGATCGCGTCGCCCAGTCCGACGCCGAAGAAT
>DATMCA010001042.1:0-6792 GCA_035559015.1 Umezawaea sp.
GATGCACCCGGTCTAGCGCCACCGTCCCGCGGCGTGGAGCAGTAGAACGACGTACGGTCACAGCAGTGGACGAGTGCCCGATCCGGGACGACCGGCTTCTGACGGACGAGGATGGGACGACATGCGCCAGGACACGAGTTCGTCGGCCGGGCTCGTGCGCGTGCGGGTGGCGGATGACCTCACGGTGCTGACGCGGGACGGTCGATGGGCCGCGGGCGAGGCGCACTACCTCTACCACGAGATCTTCACCCACGACGACTACCTCAAGGATCTTCCCGAGCTGCCGCCGAACGCCGTCGTCGTGGACGCGGGCGCCAACATCGGTCTGTTCGCGCTGCGCGTCGCCGAAGCTTGCCCGGGAGCGCACCTCGTCGTGGTGGAACCCGTTCCCTCGACGTGCGCGTTGCTGCGCCTCAACCTCGCCGAAGTCGCCGTCGACGAGGTGCACGTCCACCAGGTCGCGCTCGGGGAATCGCCCGGTCGAACCGTTCTCACGGCGTACGACCACCTCTCGGCGAACTCGACCGGGCGCCCCCAGGAGAAGCCCGCCTCCTGGGTGGCGGCCATGCGCGCCGCGCAACCCGACCAGGCCGCGGCCGACGAGATGCTGAGCACCAGTTCGGTGGAGGTCGACGTCGTGCGCCTGTCGCAGGTGCTGCCGCGGCACCGGACGCGGATCGACCTGGTCAAGGTGGACGTCGAGGGCGCGGAACTGGAGGTGCTGCGCGGCATCGACGACCACGACTGGCCGCGGATCGCCGCGGTGGTGGTCGAGGTGCACGACGTCGACGGACGTCTGGCGGAGGTCGAGGGCCTGCTGACCCGTCGTGGGTTCTCCTGCACCGTGCGGGTGCCCGCGATGATGTCGCCGGACTTGCGGCACCACATCGTGACCGCCAGGGCGAACCACGATGTCGATCACACCGGGGCTACGACCGCCGAGTGAGGACGATCGTCGCACCGTTGCCGCCCGCAGCGCCCCGCGGTTCGACTTCGACGACTGAACGTCACCGCCACGTGGAGAAGAACCCCTCCAGCGTGCTGCTGCGCTCGTCGCTCGCGTCGAGGTCGATCCGGCGGGTGCCGAAAGCCCGTCGCAGGACCTCGTGCCGCTCGAAGCGGTGGGCCCAACGGCGCGCGCGGCCGATCGCGCGGGTGGACCACGCCACGGCCAGCAACTCCCCTTCCCGCACCAGATCGACTCGACCGACATCGGATTCGGTGATCAGCTCCACCGCCCGGTGGACAGCGGACACGGGCAGGGGGCCGTGCACGGTGAGGTGGACCCGTGCTCGACGCCGCTGGTCCTCCGTCCACGGTTCCGCACGCACCACCCCCTCGTAGATCTCCAGCAGTCGTTCGCCGTCGACCGGAAGCCGGATGCCCAGGTCTCGGTGGTCCTGGCGCAGGAGCGAGTGCACCGTGCGCACCACGCGGTCGAAAGGTCCTTCCACACCCACGGTGGCCAGCACGTCGGACACCACCCCGGCCAGAGGAGCACCGCGGGTAGCGGGCTCGGGAATCACGGCGGCCCGCCGCGCGCTCTGCAGGTCCAGGACATCGGTGCTGTCCCCGCGGCCGCCCCAGTCCGGTCCGTCGTGCCACGCGACGGCTGTGGGCTCGTGCACGAGCACGGCGCCCGCGTTCCACGCGCGGTAGGCGAAGTCCCAATCCTCTCCGCCATAGCCCACGAACCGCTCGTCGAAGCCGTCGAGGTCGAGGAACAACTCCTTCCGGCAGGCCATCACCGCTCCGATCACGAAGCGGAAGCTGCGGCCGTCAGCCTTCAAGAGGTTGTCCGTGGCGGCGTAGGCCTCTCGCAGCCACCGTGGTTCGTCGAGGGCGTCGGCGTCCCGGGGCTGCTCGTCCTCGGCGAGTCGGGAGAACGCCGTGTGACGGCGGCGGCCCACGGCCAGCACGTCGGGGCAGAGACCGATGTGGCGCACGACGTGCTCCACGTACTCGACTTCGGGCACGGTGTCGGCGTCGAGGAAGACCAGGACCTCACCCGTGCTGTGCCGGACCGCCAGATTTCGGGCGGCCCCGGCGCGGAACCCCTCATCGGGCTGGCTCACCACGAGGGTTTCGACACCTCGCACGGTGAAAGCGGGGGTGATGGCCGACCCGTCGTCGGCCAGTACCACCTGCGACGGTCGCAAGGTCTGTCGTCGCAGCGCTGACGCCATCCGGCCCAGCAGGTGGTGCTGTTCGAAGTGGGTCACAACGACGGTCACGGTGGGTTCCTGCCGCGGGTAGCCCGTCAACGAGTCCCACTGGTTGTGGGGTACCAGGACATCGGTCAGCACGGTGGCTCACCCGATCGTGCGTGAAACCCGGCCAGTTCGGAGCGGTAGAGGGCGACGTGCTCGGCGCCGGTGTCCTGCCACCGCGGGCGACGCGGCAACCGAGTCATCCCGGTGTCCTCCAGTGCACGGCGGATGTGCTCGACCAGGTCGGGTCTGTCGTGGCCCAGCAGCAGGTTGCCGGGATAGCGGTGGTCGACCTCCGTGCTGTACGGACCGGCCCAGGTGACCGGTCGACGCAGGCAGGACAGCCAGGACAGCAGGGAACCGCTGGCGCTGACGTCGCGGTTGAGCACCAAGGGGACTCCCGCGGCCGCGGCCATCGAGGCGAATCGCGCGTCGGTCAGGTACCCGGTGATCGTCAGCGGCACCCGTCTGCGCCGGGCGTGCCTCCGCAGGCGCTCCTCCAGGTCGTGGTGTCCGGTGCTGGTGGTCCCCGCGGCGATCACCGCGGGGGCCCCGCCCGCGCGGTCACGGCCGACGTCCGCGGCCAAGTCGATCGCCTCCTCGTGCCCCTTCCCGGGGTAGAGGTAGCCGAGCAGGACCAACGACGAGGACGTGCCCGCCGAGCTCGCGGCCCGAGCCTGCGCCGGTTCCGGTGGAAGGGGCAGATCGATGTGGTGCGGGGTCTTGTCGGTGAGCTCGGCGATCTTGTGCGCTTCGTGCTCCGCGGAGACGACGACGGCGTCGCTGGCCGCGAGGACGGCCGCGTAGCCCGCGCAGCGCGCTCGGTCACGACGGCTGTGGCCGTGGGGATCGGGAACGTCGTGCACGGTGACGACCAGCGGGCGACGGGCTCCACCCGCCCACCCCCGGTAGGTCTGAGCGGCTTCCTCGATCGAGGAGCCGAACAGGGCGTCGGTGAAGTGGGCGTGCGTGAGGTCCGGCGCCTGGTCGGTGTCGAGCACCCCGTGGGGCGCGCAGAGGCGCGCGACCGCTCGTGCGTGGCGGACGACCCCGTGACCAGCGGGCCCCGGAGCGTAGGTGTGGACCCTCATCGACGAACCGCCATCGACGGTCGAGCGGCGGACGTCACCGCGCGGTACACGGCGTTGTGAGCGCTGGTGATGGCGGCCCGGTCACCGCTCCGCGTGCCGGGGTCGGCGCGCCACCGGGGCCGTCGGGAGTGCGCGCGGCGCAGTGCGGCGTCCAGGCTGTCGAGGTCCAGGGTGGTTTCCGTGCGGTGGTAGAGCAGGCAGGGAGCCTGCTCCTGGTAGAACCCGCAGTCCGGGGCCAACACCGTCGTCCCCAGGTCGTAGCAGGCTTCCAGCCAGCCCGAATGGGTGCCGAACCGGTGCGGGAGGACGGAGACGTCGAGGCCCTCGATGTAGTCGTACAGCTCGGAGTCGGAGAACGGCGGCCCCACCGTCACGGCGATACCGCGCTGGTCCAGTTCCTCCGCGGCGCGGCGGCCGCCCTCGTCGTCGTGGGCGTGGACCACCAGTCGCGAACCGGGCAGCGTGGAGGTCGTGCGCGCGAGCTGCTCGGCCACGGCGACGGCGTCGCAGTTGGCGCGCATGCTCTTCGCGTGCACTCCGACCACGAACGAGTCACGCTCGTCACGCTCGTCACGCGCGGGCACCTGACCCGCTCGCTCCGGGTCGACCACGTACGGGTGCGGGACCACCGTCGCGACGCGCCCCCAGGTGGAGGCGATGCGGTCGGCGGCACCCTGGGTCAGGGTGATGACGGCGTCGGCTGACGGGATGAGCACGTCGAGCGCCTCGCGGTGCGGGCCGGGGTCGACCTGGTGGGGGTTGCGCAGGTCGTGCACGGTGAGGACCAGGGGTTTGCCGTGCGCGTGGAGGGTCTCCACCACCGAACGCAGGTCGTGCGCGGAGAGGTGCTCGTAGCCGAAGTGCAGGTGCAGCAGGTCGAACCGCTCGTGGTGGGTGCGCAACCACCCGAGTTCCAACGACTGGTGCGGCCACCAGCGACCGGCGGGCGCTCCCGGCACCGGCGGATCGGGCAGGACGTGGAAACCCGGAGCGGCGCTCACGTCCGAGATGTTGTGGACGTAGGGGTGCCCTGCCGGCACGGAGGCGACTCTCAGCGGCCGTTGCACAACCTGCGGTTAGCCACGTTCCGCTGAACCAAACACATCGGCCCTGTTCGGGTGAAGTGTCCGAGGTGCGTCCACAATCACCACCCGCTCGCCGTTTCCCCCGTCCCGGTGCGGGTATCTCCGGCACGAGCGACGGAAGACCTGCCGAACCGGCCGGGTCCGACGTCGTCGGAACCGGTGGAGGCACATGGGCGTCGCGCTTCTCCGGTCCCGTCACTCCACGTGGGACGTTCGAGCGCCTGATCCGCGCACACGCGATTCCGGTGCCCGCAGAACGGACACGTCGAAACCCTCTCGCCGCAACACGTGATCGCCCCCTCACCACCGAGTGATGAGGACCGTCCCCATCGGCTCGCGATCGGTGCACCGATCGACGAGCGCACCCGGTAGAAGGAGCACATGCGGTGGCACGAACAACATCCGCCGTCACGTCAGGTGGGTCTCGACCAGTACTGCGCGAGGACCGCCTCGCCGGACCCGTCACGGGGTCGCGGCGGCGCACGGGAGACGACCTCGCGGGCCCTCCGCTCTCCATCGGACTGATCGCCTCGGCGCGCTACCCGATCCGCGAACCCTTCGCGGGCGGGTTGGAGGCGCACACGTGGCAACTGGCCACCGGTCTGAGGGAGCGGGGGCACGAGGTGACGGTCTTCGGCGGCACCGGCTCGGACCCGGCACTGCGGGTCAAGGCCATGCCGGTCCTCCCGGCCCTGTCGGCGCAAGCACGGGGCGACGTCAGCATGCCGCCCGACTACTTCATCGCCGAGCACCACGCCTACCTCGGCCTGATGATGGACCTCAGCACCTCCGCGGTGTGCGACGTGGTGCACAACAACTCGCTGCACTACCTGCCCGTCGCCATGGCCTCGGCGCTCCGCGCGCCAGTGCTGACCACGTTGCACACCCCACCCACCCCGTGGCTGGAGTCCGCGATCAGGTTGTCCTCCCCCGAGCACGCCTCCTTCGCCGCCGTCAGCGCTCACACCGCCCGGCAGTGGTCGTCGTCGGTGCCCGCGATCACCGTGGTGCACAACGGGGTCGAACTCGACCGGTGGGTGCCCGGCAGCGGTGGAGGACCACCGGTGTGGTTCGGCCGCCTGGTGCCCGAGAAGGGCGCCGAACTGGCCATCCAGGCCGCTCGCTCGGCCGGGACAGGGCTGCGGCTGGCCGGTCCGCGACCGGACGCCGAGTACTTCCGGCACGAGATCGAACCGCTGCTGGGTGGTGACGTCGTGTACGAGGGGCACCTGACCCACGACGAACTGGTGCGACTGGTCGGGTCCGCCACCGTCGCCGTGGTGTCGCCGCGCTGGGAGGAACCGTACGGGCTGGTGGTGGCCGAAGCGCTCGCCTGCGGCACCCCGGTCGCCGGTTTCGCCCGAGGCGCGCTGCCCGAGGTGCTCGACGAGCACAGCGGCGTCCTGGCCACGCCCGACGACGTGGCCGGACTCGCCACGGCCATCACCCGAGCGGCCTCGTTGGACCGCGACGCGGCACGGCACCGCGCCGAAACCACGTGCTCGGTGGACCGCATGGTGGACGGGTACGTGCGGATGTACCGGGAGCTGCGGTCGTGATCGCCTACTACGTGCACCACCACGGGTCCGGGCACGTCCACCGGGCCACGTCCATCGCCCACCACCTGGGTGAGGACGTCATCGGGATCTCCAGCCTCGACGCGCCCACCCGCTGGCCGGGCCGGTGGACGACACTGCCCGGTGACGCCCACGGCGTCGACGCGACGCACGACGACGTCACCGCGGGCGCCACGCTGCACTGGGCACCCAGGCACCACGCGGGCCTGCGTGAACGGATGGCGATGGTGAGCGCGGACCTGAGCAGCGGTTCGGTTCGCCTGCTGGTCGCGGACGTGTCGGTCGAGATCGCCCTGCTGGCCCGGCTGCACGGCGTGCCCGTGGTGGTCGTCGCGCAGCCCGGACATCGAACCGACCGGGCGCACCGCACCGCCTACGACCTGGCCGAAGCGATCATCGCTCCGTGGCCGCGGCAACCCGCCTCCGACTGGCCCCGTGAGTGGCTGGCCAAAACCGCGCACGTCGGGGCGTTCTCGCGCTTCGACGGCCGTCCCACCTGCCCGGCCACCGCGCGGCGGAACGTCCTGGTGCTGTGGGGAGCGGGCGGTCTGGCGGTGTCGGAAACCCAGCTCCACGCCGCGGCGACGGCCACCCCGGAATGGCACTGGCACATCGCCGGTCCACCCGCGTCCGGCACGGCCCCCGGCCCTCACCCGCCCAACCTGCACCACCACGGCTGGGTCGACGACCCGTGGCCTCTGCTGGGCGACGCGGGCGTCGTGATCACCCACGCCGGGCAGAACGCGCTCGCCGAGGTGGCGGCGGCCCGCAGACCCGCGGTCGTCATCCCCCAGCCCCGGCCGTTCGACGAGCAGCACGCCACCGCCGC
>DATMCA010001043.1:0-12359 GCA_035559015.1 Umezawaea sp.
CATCCGGGAAGCGATCTTCACCGGGGTGTACGCGCCGGGCGCGCAGTTGCGCGAGGTCGAGCTGTCCGACGCCCTGGACGTCAGCCGCGGACCCGTGCGCGAGGCGTTGCTGCGCCTGGAACGCGAGGGTCTGGTCCGCAGCGAGTGGCACCGCGGCGCCACCGTGACGACGCTGTCGCCCGAGGACGTCGCCGAGCTGGTCAGCCTGCGCGGCGTGCTGGAGCAGCTCGCCGTGCGACAGGTGATCGCCCTGGCGTCGGACGAGGACGTCGCCGCCCTGGCGAAGGCGGCCGACCTGATGGGGCACGCGGCGGACGTGCACGAGATGGTGCGCCGGGACATCGAGTTCCACGACGCGGTGTTCGCCGCCGCCCGGCACCGGCGCCTGTACGAGGCGTGGAACGGCATCCGCTGCCAGGTGCACCTGTTCCTGCTGATCCGGATCGGCCGCAGCACCGAGGACTACCTCACCCGCATCCCCGACGAGCACCGCGAACTCGTCGCCGCGCTCGCCGCCCGCGACGCCGAAACCGCGCTCGACCTCTTCGCCGCCCACCGCCGCCTAGCCGTCGACGTGATCACCGGAACCGTCGACCGGAACCCGCCCCGGTGATCGCCGTGGGTTGCCCGCCCCCGGTGCTGGGTAGATTGGGACCGACGGGGTCCGGACGAGTCGACGGGAGTACGACGTGGTGATCTTCGGCGTTCGGACCAAGGTCTTCCTGCTCACGATGTTGACGCTGGTGTGCCCGAGGTGCGGCAACCCGGCGGCGCACCCGCTGCACAAGGCGGTCACGAAGTTCACGCTGTTCTTCATCCCGCTGTTCCCGGTCAAGACCAGGTACAGCACGCAGTGCACCTTCTGCGGCCTCGGGAACCGCCTGTCCAAGGAGGACGCGACCCGGCTGCTCCAGCAGGCGACCGGTGCGCCGCAGGGCCAGGGCGCGCAGCAGTACCACCAGCACCCGCCCCGGATGTGACCACCGGGCCGCCGTAGGCCCGTTGTCGTGCCGTGCACTGCCGCTGTCCGAGCGTGCAACGCGGCTTCCGCCGCCGGTCGCGGTGCGGGCAGGGTGGCGGCATGAGCACGTTGAGCCCGGAGCGGATCGCCCGGTACGCGCACGACGCGGGGTTCCGCGGGCAGGACCTGACGATCGCCGTGGCGGTCGCGCTGGCCGAGTCCGGCGGAGACCCCCGCGCGCACAACGCCACCCCGCCGGACAACTCGTACGGGCTGTGGCAGGTCAACATGCTCGGCGCGATGGGGCCCGAGCGGAGGCGCGAGTTCGGCTTGGACTCGAACGCCGAGCTGTTCGACCCGGCCGAGAACGCCAAGGCGGCCAACAGGATCTCCGGTGACGGTCGCTCGTGGACACCGTGGTCGACCTACACCAGCGGTGCCTACAAGCGGCACCTCGACGCGGCTCGTCGCGGGGTCGAGGCGATGAAGCACGAGGGATCCGGTGGCGGAGGGCGCAGGGGATCCGGCGGGTTCTCGGTCGACGTCGGAGTGCTGCGCGACTTCGCCCGGCGGACCGGGAACACGGCCGACGACCTGACCGCGCTCGGTCGCGAGCACGTGCGCGAGGTCCGCGAGATCGCCGAGGACAGCTTCGGCCGGATAGGGAAGCAGTCCGGGTTCGCCGCCGCACTGGACAACTTCGGCGCCGCGCTGCGCAAGCAGGTCAAGTCGGTGGCGCACAACACCGACGTGCTGGCCAAGTCCGCGTCGAGCGCCGCCAGGTCCTACGGGGAGCAGGACGACGACGCGGCGCGGTCGCTGCGCGGAGGGGGAGAGTCGTAGTGGACACCAGGGGAGTGGCTCGGCACTTCGCCGAGAGCATGATCGGCCACCGGAACTCGTTGGCGGGCAAGGCCGAGGACGCGGTGAAGGTCCAGTACGCGTTGCACCGCACCGCTTCCGGGCTCACCGACCGGCACGACGACCAGGACAAGGCCGCGAAGACCGTGCTGGAGCACTGGAAGGGCGACAACTCGCAGGGCTTCGAGAAGCGCTCGAAGCGACTGCACCGGCAGTTGCGCACCACGGCCGACGCGGCGCGCGACGCGGAGAAGATCGTCTCGGGCGTCACGAGCGCGCTGACCACCGGCCACACGCGGGTGCGGCAGGCCGTCGACGAGTACCTGGACCGGGCGACGGAACTGCTCGACGCAGGCGTGGCGGTCGGCACGCAGGCCGCGCTGCTCAAGGCCGTCGGCGCGGCGGCCGACCTGGAACCCCGGTACACCAAGGAAACCACCGCGACCGTCCGGCACGTGCGGGGTGAGTTGGAGGACGCGGCCCGCGAGCTGCGCGCGTTGGAGAAGGACGTCGAGCACGACGGCGTCGCCGACCAGCGCGCCACGCCCGCGCGCGGCCGCACCCGCCCGTCCGCGGTGCGCGCCCGAGGCCGGTCCCGCACGATCATCTCGGCCGCCAAGCGCGAACTGGGCCAGCGCGAGAACCCGCCGGGCAGCAACCGGAACCCCTACGGGCCGACCGCTCCCTGGTGCTCGTCGTTCGCCACGTCGATGTGGCGCAAGGCGGGCGTGGACATCCCGCTGCTGCCGTTCACCGGAGACGTGTTCAAGTGGGGGCAGCGCAACGGCAAGGCCTACACATCGCTCAGCGCGGCACGGCCGGGTGACGTGCTGCTGTTCGGCACCGGGCCGGGCAGCCCGGAGACCAGCAAGCACATCGGCATCGTGGAGAAGGTCTCCGGCGGCACCGTGACCCTCATCGAGGGGAACTCCGGCGACGCCGTGCGGCGCAACACGCACGAGCTCAGCTCGGCCACGTTCTACGGAGGGGTGCACCCGTGATCACCGCGAACGCGCACGACCCGGACACCGGGATCGCCGTGGAGGTGGGGCCCGGCGGCGGGCTGAGGGGCCTGGTGCTGGACTCGCGGTCCCTGCGGCTCGGGCCGTCGGGGCTGGCCGAGGCCGTGCTGGCACTGGTGGACACGGCCACCGCCCGGGCCAACGCCCGCGTCCGGCGGGCCGTGGGCGACGTGAGCGCGCTCGGCCTGCGCGTGGCGGCGCCGATGGCCGAGGCGGTCGAGGACACGACTCCCGAGACGTGGCGGGTGTGATGGGGGTCGGGGAACGGCTGGACGCGATCCGAGGCGGCGCCGAGGACCAGGGCGTGGCGGTGGTGGTCGACCTGCACGGCAGGCTCGTCGACCTGTCGTTCACCCGCGAGGCGCTGCGGTCGCGCCCCGCCGAGCTGGCGGACGTGGTGCGGCGGTTGACCGCGGACGCAGCGGAGGCGGCGCTGGCCGAGGGGATGGCCGTGGTGGGCGAGCTGGTCCCGGAGTCGGTGCTGACCCCGTGACCGGGTCAGGCGGAGACCTGGGCCAGCAGGGTGCTCAGGTGCCGGGCCAGCCAGGTGGTGTCGGCGGGGGAGATCCGGACCCACTCGGTGCCACCCGACTGCTCGGTGGCCACCGCGTAGCGGCCCGCGGCGGTGTCCGTCCAGCTCAGCACGCGGGAACGGCCCGCGGGCCCGGTCGCGGCCAGCTGGCCGGTCGCCCGCCGCGGCGAGTCGACCAGGGTGGTGATGGCCCTGGTGACGCGTCCGGTGATGTTCGCCCGCGCCAGCGTCCGCTCCAGGCCGGGGTGGCCGGACTCGGCGAAGGCGCCCACGGCGGCCGAGAACACCGGTCGCGGCATCTGCACCTGCTCACCGGGCCCGGCGGGGGCGTCGCCGACGACCCTGGTGATCGCGGCCGTCAGGTCGGTCACGGGCTCCAGGGACACCTCTTGGTCGTTCAGCACGACCAGCAGCCCGCGGGGGCCGCGCGAGGTGGCCAGCACCCGCCACGGCGTCGGTCGGAACACCAGCGCGTCCACGGACAGCACGCCGTGGGCCAGCAGCCCGAACAGCTCCTCCAGCTCCGGTCCGACCTCCACGCCGTCGGCCAGCCCGGCGTCGGTGAGCGTGCGCAGCACCTCCGAGCCGAGCGCGTCGCGCTCCTGCTCCGTCGCGCCGTGCGACGACACCTCCAGCGGGTAGGGCGGTCGGCCCGTGCCGAGGTCCTCCCACAGCAGGTCGAACTCCAGGTGGGACAGGACCACACCGGTCGCCGTACGTCGTGCCATGAGGGCAAGGTAGTTGCCCGGACCGCGCCGCGTGTCCGGGTTGGACGATTTAGGCTGCCCGATGTGGACGTCGCCGTCGGGTTCCTGACCGTGCGCGCCTCCGGGGCCGCGGCGGCGAAAGCCGCGCTCAGCGGAGGCGCGTCGACGCCGGAGCACATCCAGCTGCTGCTGCGCTGCGAGGTGCCGGAGGGCCTGTCCGACGGCGTCGAGCTTCGGTATCCCGATTGCTCGCTGCACGTGCTGCCGGTGGGCGCGGTGGTGCTGACCGTCGCCCGAGCCCGGCTGTCGACCGGGTTCGCCGACCTGAAGCCGCTGATGTTCCAACCGGTTCCCGTGGACCCGCCGCTGCGTTCGCTGTTCTCCGCCGCGGTCGCGCACGTGCTGGCCGCCGCGCCCGTGCTCGACCCGCACGGCGTGGCCCACCACCTGCTGGGACTGGCCGAACTCGTGCTGCGCAGCGCGCTGCGGTCCGAACTGGACCGGGTCGACGCGGTGGCCTCCCGCCGCCGCGACGCCGTCGAGTACATGCGCGAGCACCTGTCCGACCCGACGCTGGGCGCGGACCGGGTCGCCGACGCCCTGTTCATCTCACGACGGCGGCTCTACCAGCTGTTCGACGACGGCCAGGGCGTGTCCGAGCGCATCCGGGGCCTGCGGATCGACCGGGCCAAGGCGCTGCTGGCGGACCCGGCCAAGGCCGCGCGCGGGATCGGCGAGATCGCGAGGGACTGCGGGTTCGTCAGCGCCGCGCACTTCTCCCGGACGTTCCGCCAGGTGGTCGGCCGGACGCCGAGCGAGTTCCGGGGTCGCTGAACTCCACCCCGGACACGAACCGGCCCGCCACGCCCGCGACGTCGAGCCAGCCGCGGCCGGTCGGCGAGTGCAGGGTGAACACCGCGATCCGCGGGTGGTCCGGGTCGGTCACGACGACCTGGAGCTGCGTGCCCTGACCGGTCGCCGGCACGCGTTCCACGATCACCACGGGGTAGCCGGTGGACGTCTCGCCCTTCGTGACCTCGCGGATGGCCGGGCCGTCCAGGTGCAGGCCCAGTTCGCCGGGGTCGGCGGGCCGGTCGACGGGCACCACGCCCGCCATGAGCAGCGCGGGGTCCGCGTCCGGGTGCTCGACGACGGCCAGCAGGCCCACGCCGTGCTGGTGCGCGAGTTCGGCGGCCTGCGTGGCGGACACCTCAAGGCCGGGGTCGCGGGTGCCCTTGATCCGGCGCAGCGCCGCGAGGAGGTCCGCCGCAGTGCTCTCGGGGGTGCCGAGCACCACCGGGGTCACCCCCGGCACGGGAGCGAGTCTCACCCCAGACCCGCCCGGAAGGCCGCGCCCGCACCTCGGGGAGCCGCCGGTCGGGGTGGGCCGAGCAGCACGGACGCCAGTTCGGCGGTGAGCGACGAGAAGCCCGTCAGCGCGTCGGCGACGACCGTCGACGGTTCCTCGGAACGCAGGCGCGCGGCGACCCGGCGGGCCTCCGCGCGGTGGTCGCGCTCCAGCAGCCGTGCCTCCTCCAGCACCTCGTCCAACCGCCGGGCCAGCTCGTCGTGCCTGGTCACGGCCTCCTGGTGGGTCGACGCGTGCGCCGCGGTGAAGCTCGCCAGCGCTCCGGTCCGGTCGACCTCGTCGGCGAGGTCGACCAGGTCGCGCCGCAGCCGCACCGCACGCCGGTCCAGGTCCTCGGCCCGCCGCTGGTTGCCCAGCAGCGTGCCCGCCCAGCCGTCGAGCACCTCGGCCGCCGCCCGCATCGCGCGCCGCACCGCCGTCAGCTCCGACACCACCGCCTCCAACCGGGTCCTGAACCCGTCCGCCGCCGCACCGCTCCACCGCTCCGGCGGGCCGCCGGGGTCGGTGAACGCGGCGGCGCACCGCCGGCTCGCCGCCGCCACCGCGCCGGCGTCGCCCGGTGTCGGGTCGAACCCGAGGCCCCGGTAGTCAGTCACGGGGGAACTCGTCCGCCCGCCGGTAGGTCTCGCCCACCGCGCGCAGCCCGTCCGCGACCGCGTCCAGCTCCACGCCCCGCAGGACCCGCGCCCACTCTGCCATCAGCAGTTCGGCGGCACGGGTGACACCTTCGGGGCCGAGGTCGCCCAGCGGCTCCCGCACGGCGTCCGCCACCGCGCGCACCTCCTCGGCCGACTCGTCGAGCCGTCCGGCGAACGCCGTCAGCTCGTCGGGGTCGACCCGGAAGCCGCCGGTCATTCGCCGAGCACCGGCGGGAACGCGGGAGGCAGGTCGTCGAGCAGGTCGAGGCCCAGTTCGTAGCGGTTGCGGTGCTCGCGGTCCTCCTCGCGGTTGCCCGGCGCCATCGGCGGGTACATGCCGCCCTGAGCGCCGCCCGCGCCGGGGCCGAAGCCGCCGCGGGCCGCCGCCGCGCCGCCGGGAACCGCCCCGATCACGCCGGACGCGCCACCGAACCCGGCTCCGCCGCCCGTTCCGGCCACACCGCCCGTTCCGGCCACACCGCCGGGTACGACGCCCGTGCCAGTCCCGAAGGACCCGCCGGGACCGTACGAGGTGCCGCCGAAGCCGGGACCGCTCGGAGTCACGGGGGTCGCGGAGGCCACGCCGGTCGTGCCGTCCGGCCGGTCCACGGACGTGGGGCCACCAGGGGGAACGGGGTTCGGCACCGGAGTGGGCAAGGGGTCCACTTCGTACGGCGGCAGCACCGGAACCTTCGGCGGCCACGGGTCCGGCGTGACCGGCGTGCCCGTCGGGGCCTCCTCGAACACCGGCAGCCGGGTGCCGACGTCGTAGCTCGCGGACTCGTACTGCTCCATCACGCGGACGGCCCGCTCCATGGCCTCCTGCTGCTCCTGCTTGGTCGGCTTGTGGTCGTCCAGGAGCTGGTCGAGCATGTACGCGCCCTCGGGGCCGTTCAGGGCGGTCACGTCGTACCCGTCCTGGAACCACTTCTCGGCGTCGACGTGCACCGGTTCGGGCATCGCCCTGGCCGCCTCGTCGACCGCCGCGGTGTAGGTGTCGAGACCGGTGCCGACCTGGTAGGCGCGCTGCGAGGCGTCCGCGGCCCACTCGGTGAGCCGGGACGCCGACCCGGCGCCCGCCACGGCCGACGGCCCCTTCCACGACAGCACGAGGGTCTGCACGACCTTGTGCACGTCCGCGGTGGCCTGGTCGACGTCGGCCGCGAGGCGCTGCCACTCGTAGGTGCGGGTGGCCATCTGCCCGGTGTTCGCGGACTTCACCATGTCCCAGAGCTGCCGGTGCTGGTAGGCCCGCCAGTTGATCTTGCCGAAGTTCTCCGGCTCGCGGTTGGCCTTGCGCTGCCTGACCCGCTTCCTGTTCGTGTCCCGCTGCGCCCTGGTGTACCCGTGCAGCTCCGAGTGGTACCCGCCCCTGCGCTCGTTCACAGCCGCCCCATGGTCCGCGCCGATTCCTCGTCCTGTGCCTGGTGGGTGGCGCCCACCTCCTGCAACGCCCCGCGCAGCCCTTCCAGCTCCTCCAGGTAGGACCGCAGGGCCGCGCGCACGCCGCCGCCCACGTCACCGCCGCGCAGCCCGAACGCCCGCCGCATGTTCAGCGAGACCGGGCCCTTCCCGTCGCCCAAGGGCTCCTCCGCCTCGCGGCCCGCACGGTCCAGCAGATCGGACAGCACGCCGTGGAGCCGGTCCAGGTCGGACACCGCGCCGGCGAACGCGACCGGGTCCAGCTCGATGACGTCACCGCCCTCGGCCACGACGTCCGCCGTCCCGGCTCCCGTCGGCGCGGCGACCTCGGGCGGCACGACCGTGCCCACCGCCCGCCTGTCCCGCAGCTCCTCGCGCAACCGTTCGGCGTCCTCGACGCCGCGCACCCTGACGACCATGACGCACATCGTGATCGGCTCGCGCGCGGGTGACCAGCCGGGGTGCACGCAGGAGCATCAACGGTGCACGCTCGGACAAGCCCGCCGACCGGTCCTCAGACCTGGACCCCGGTGTACATGGCCGGGTCGGTCTGCCTGAGGGTGATCGTGCGGACACCCGCGGTCGCCGAGACGGCGAAGACGACGGCGACGACCGTGTGGACGACGGCCAGGCGGGCGGCGAACCAGGCGAACTCCGTCCCGTCGTTCTCGCGGCCGACGTACCAGAACGACGCCATGACCAGGACCAGTGCGATGTAGCTCAGCAACCACACCGGGAACGACGGGTGCCGGGGACGGTCCACGCGCGCCGCGGACCGCCCCACCGGATCGCTCGCGTTCCGGACGTCGTTCAACGACAGCGGCCTGCGCCGCCCGGACCAGGTCGGGCCCACCGCGAGCTTCGCGTTCCACCGCACCCGACCGCGCCAGAACAGGAAGCAGAGCCCCGTCGCGCCCCAGGCCGCCGCGAAGACCAGCAGCCCGCCGATCATCACCGTCGCGACGAGGACTCCCGAGCCCGAGGACTTGTCCTCGGCCCACCCGAGGAAGCGCCACGCCCCGAACGTGAACACCGCCGAGCCGATCACCATGACCCAGGCGAACACGACCACCGCGAGAGCACCGCCGGCCACGGGCCGGTACTCGCGCGGGAACGGGACGGACGGGTCGGCCACGAGAATCCCCCAGGATCGACATCCCCTGATGCCGGGCCGAGAGGCTAGCGCACCGCGAGGACGTCACATCACCCCATCGGGAGCCGAGCCCGCCGGCCGTCACGGTTCGGCGATGTCCAGGGTGACCTCGGACAGCGGGCAGCCCACGCAGGTGAGGACGTAGCCGTCGGCCCTCTGCTCGGGGGTGAGGCAGTTCGGGCCGTTCATCGCGACCTCGCCGGCGCGCAGCTTGACCATGCAGTCGCCGCAGTTGCCCACCGTGCAGGAGTACGGCATCGGCAGGCCGGCCGCGAGACCGGCGTCGAGCAGCGTCTGGCCGGGCTCGACCACGGCGGTGCCGACCTCGTGCTCCCCGTCCTCGACGACCATCTGCTGCGGCGCGGTCGTCGTGGCGGTCGTGTCCGCCCCGCTGGTGTAGCGCTCGTGGTGCACGCGGTCGTCCGGCACGCCGAGTTCGGTCAGGACAGCCCGGACCGTGCCCACCAGCGCTTCCGGCCCGCACAGGTAGTACCGGGCGTCGTCGGAGGGCCGCAGTCCGGTGAGCCAGTCGCGCACCCCCGCGGCGTCGAGCCGTCCGCGTTCCCGCGTCAGGACGTGCGTGACCGACAGCCGCTCCGGGTTCTCCTGCGACAGCCGGAGGAGTTCGTCGGCGAAGATGACCTCCCCCTGGTCGCGGTTGCTGAGGAGCAGGGCGATCCGGGCGGTCGGTGGAGCCGCGAGCCGGGTGCGGATCATGCTCATCATCGGCGTGACACCGCTGCCCGCGGCGACCATGACGACCTCGTGGGCCGCCGCCGGGTCGACGTGGAACGCCCCGGACGGACCGCGCACCGACAGCCGGTCCCCGGCGCGCAGGCCCCGGTGGACGTGGGAGGAGAACCGGCCGCCGTCGACCCGCTTGACCGTGACCTCCAGCCGCGGTGCCCCCGGCGCGGACGACGCCGAGTAGGCGCGCCGCACCGGTCGGCCGTCGACCTCGCCGACCAGCGTGAAGAACTGCCCCGGTCGGAAGTCGAAGGAACCGGCGCGCTCGGCGTCCTCCAGCACCAGGGTGACCGCGCTGGGCGTCTCCGGGCGGACCTCGACGATCCGCACCTCCCGCAACGGGTTCACCGCCACCGGTTCGGTTCGGCCGTCGCGCCACGAGTCGACCTCGACGTCGTCGTAGCCCTCCTTCCGCAGCCCGGACCGGTAGGCCACGTTCATCACCCGCCGCAGCGCCCGGCTGAGACCGGGGATCCTCGCGACGACCTTGAGCACGCGGGCGAGCCCGCCCCTCTCGGCCTCGGCCATGTTCGCGGCGAGGTGGTCCCCGGCCATCGCCATCAGGTCCGGCACCGCGCCGCGCTCCAGGTGCGCGGTCCACACCCGTGAACGCGCCACGGCGTCGCTCGCGGTCACCTCGGCGCGGTCGACGTCGATGAGCAGCGCCGCGTGCGGGGGTGTTCCGCGCAACGCCATGGTCGCCAGCAGCGCGGGGTCGTCGGTGATCGAGCCCCGGCCGCTGACGTGCAGCACGCCGGTCCGGCCGGGGACCAGGGCGGCGAACGAGATCCGGTCGTCCTGGAGCAGGTTGTGGAGGCTGTCCGCGCGCTTGTTGCCCTTGCGGTCCGGGATGGCGAGCGTCCGGCCGTCGAGGACCCGCGCGACGGCACGCTGGTCCCCGCGCGGACTGGTGTCGCTCCCACCCGCACCGTCCCAGGTGGACAGTGCGAGGAATGGCGCCGCGGCGAGGAAGTCCGCGACGCCGGGTCCGGTGAGCGGGCCGTCACCCTCCACCTCCGGCGGCAGCTCGGCGGGCACGGGCGGCTGCCACAGGCGCGACCGGATGACGGCCTGCGCGCAGTGCACGTAGGCCTCCTCGACATCGACGAACGTCTCGGCGCCCTTGCGCCTGGCCACGGAACCGTTGACGCGCAACGTCTCCCCGACGCCCGGCAGGAGGAAGACGAACGACACCGGGCCGTGCGCCTCGCCGTCTGGCAGGGTGAACGAGATCCGCGTGGGCGAGTGGACGTGGACGAACCCCGGTGGGCCGCCGATGAAGGTCGTGCGGCTGACGCCGTCCGCGTCGCGGTAGCCGAAGCCCGCGAGCGGGCAGTGCGCCAGGACGGTCCGGCACCCCTCGTCGAGGGCGCTGATCTGCTTCAGCATGATCATCGACGGCGGTCGGCCCAGGACCGCCTCGACCTCGTCGACCGTCGTCATGCGGTGGAACGTGCTCAACTGCATGGAATACCCCTTAACCCGGTGCGGACCAGCCGTGGCGCCAGTAGCCGGCGAACGAGATGTCCGCCTTCGGCACGCCGCGGTCGTTGACGAGGTGCCTGCGCACCGACGTGGCCAGCCGGGACTCGCCCGCGACCCACGCGTAGACCCGGCCGGGCGGCAGGACCGCGCGGCGAACCGCCTCCAGCACGACGGATCCCGGCCGTTGACCGGGGACGTCGTCGCGGCTGTACCAGTGGACCCGCACCCCCGGCGGTACCGGCACGTCCCGCACGTCGGCCGCGGTCGGCACTTCGAGGTGGACCTCCGCGGTCAGCGACGGCGGCGCCTGGTCGAGGATCGCCAGGATCGCGGGCAGCGCGGTCTCGTCACCGACGAGCAGTCGCGACCGCACGTCGTCCGGCGGCCGGTACGTGGTGCCCATGTCGAAGATGCCCGCCAGGTCACCCGGCCGCACCCGGCGCACCCAGGACGACATGGGGGAGTCGCCGTGCAGCGCGAACTCGATGTCGACCTCCTCGTCGGCGGGCCGGACGCGGCGGATCGTCATGTTCCGGACCTGCGGGCGGACCGACTTCGGCATCAGCAGCACCTGCGCCATCCACGCCTCGCTCGACGCGGTCGGCATGCGCAGCGCGGCCTGGCCCTCGCGGGGGAAGAACAGCCGGACGGCCTGGTCGCCGCCTGCCACGACCAGGTCCCGCAGCGCCGGGCCGCCGAAGGTGACGCTCGCGAAGCCCGGTGTCAGCGACTCGCGGCGACGGACCTCCAGCGTGATCATCGTGCGCGACTCGGGCAGTCGCACCCTCGGGATCACGAGGCACCACCGGGCGTCTTGTTTTCGCAGCTCATAGGACTATTGTGAGCATTAGCTCAGGTATTTTCCACTCGCTTTCCAGGAGGTCGGGTTGTCCTCGTCGGACCGTCGCTTAGAGCCACGTCGGAAGCCCCGCCAGGTCCGCGCGGAGCTCACGCGCGAGCGCATCCTCACGGCGGCTGCTCACGTTTTCGCCGAGCACGGCTACGCCGCGGGCACCACCAACCGCATCGCCGAGCGCGCCCGCATCTCCATCGGCTCGCTGTACCAGTACTTCCCGAACAAGGACGCCATCCTCGCCGCGCTGCTGATCCAGCACATCGACCGCGGCACCTGGACCGAGGTCGACGACCTCGACCTCTCACCGGGAACGCTGGAGGCGACGGTCCGCGCGCTCGTCCGCGACGCGGTCGACAACCACCGCGACGACCCCAAGCTGCTGCGGGTGATGATCGAGGAGGCCCCGGTCTCCCAGGAGCTGATCGAGACGATCGACCGGCACGGCAAGCTGCGCACGGCCCAGATCCGCGACGTCATCGTCCGACACCCCGACACCCGGGTGGGCGACCCGGACGTGGCCGCGGAGATCATCCTGTTCACCGTGGAGATGAACGTCCACAAGTTCATGGCCACCCCCGGGACCACCTCCGTGGAGACGTTCGAGGA
>DATMCA010001044.1:0-3251 GCA_035559015.1 Umezawaea sp.
GACGGGTCCGTCATGCCGTAGGTGAACCGCTTCTGCCCGGCGGCTTCGGCGATCTCCGCCCAGCCGACCCGCCTGGTGCCCCAGCCCAGTTCCGCCACCTTGGACGCGGGCAGGCCGAGCACGACCGGGGAGCTCATCACCTTGGTCGGCTTGCCGAGCCGCTTCGCCGCGTCCGGCAGGAGTTCGAGGTAGCGGTTGGAGGAGAACCAGACCGCGTCGAAGCCCTGCTCGGCGGTCCCGTTCGCGACGGACTCGGCGCCGTCGAGCGTGCCGGTGAAGCTGAACTTCACCGTGACGCCGGTGGCCTTCGCGGCCTCCTCCAGGACGGGGGCCATGTCGGCCAGCTCGCTGCCCGCGAGCACGCGCAGCACCCCCGGTGCGGCTTCACCGACGGGGCTCCCCGCGGGTGGGTCGCCGGAGCACCCGGTGAGCAGGGCGACGGCGACGACGCCGATCAGGACGGGACGGATCATGCGGGCTCCTCGGTGCTGCGCACGCGGGTCAGGTGGTCGTGGGCGCGCCGGATCTCGTGGTCCAGCGCGGAAACCGTGCCCGCCATGCTCTCGGCGGCACGGGCCTTGAAGGTGTCGATGGCGTCGATCGTCGCGTAGACCTGGTCGAACGACGCGCGGATCGCGTCCACGCCGACCATCGGCTCGCTGGAGATCCGCTGGATGTCATTGCCCTGCAAGGAGAGCAGGTCAGCGTTCGCCCTCAGCAGGCCGTCGGTCAGGCCGCGCACGGCGTCGATCTGGTCGATCACCTCGCGCTGGTCCGCCAGCGCGGCGGCGACCACCATCCCGATCCGCAGCGCGGTGACGGTCGTCCCGACCGCGCGTTCGACGCCCTTGATCAGCTCGTCGTTGCCGCGCCGGACCACGTCGAGCGCCAGGTACCCCTGCGCGCAGACGGCCAGCTGCGTCAACAGGTCCTGGTGCCGGACCCGCACGGGGTGCAGCACGTCGGCGCGCAGCGCCGTCGCCCGCTGGGGGTCGGACAGCTCGACGATCCGGGCCTGCTGGTCCACGGCCTCGTCCACGGCCGCCGCGAGCACGGCGTCGGCGGACAGCCGGGTCATCACGGCCCACAGCCGTTCGCGCTCGCCCCGGACCGCCGCGTTGTCGCGCCTCAGCTCGTCCTGCCCGCCGCGCAACTTCAGCACGACCCGGTTCAGCGGCTCGTCGGCCGCCCGGAAGCGGGCCAGCAGGCCGCGGGCGTTGTTGCCGAACGGGATCAGGCCCAGCACCTTGCGCCCGGTGAGCCCGCGCAGGTCCTTCGGGTCCAGTTCGCGGACGGTGCGGCGCAGCTCGTTCAGCCCGCCGGTGACCTGCTTCTGCGCGCCGGGCTGGGAAAGACCGGCCAGCGACCGGTCCAGCAGCCTGCCCGCGACCTGCGCGGCGGCCCGCATGTCCGACTCCCCGAGCACCAGCACCCGGTCGAGCAGGACGGCGAACTCAGGCGAGTGGACGTCCACGGTGGACAGTTCGGCGACGAACTCCTCCGCGCGGCGCAACGACTCCCGGCGCGTGGAGTCGTCGACCGGGATCAGGCCCGCGGCCCGCTCGACCGGCACCGGGACCACCGGTTCCGGAGCGGTGAGGACGAAGTCGGCGTCCACGTCAGTACTGCTTCGCGATCGCTTCGAGCATCCGCTCCAGCGTCTCGTAGGAGGGCGGCTCGACCACGTCCACGACGGTCGCGGGCACCTGCACCCCGTGCTCCTTCACGACCTCGTCGAAGTAGCGCGGGTCGGCGGTGCGGAACCCGAAGGTGGCGGCCAGCTTCCCCAACTCGGCGTCGGAGGTCAGCAGTTGACCCACCTCGTCCCCGGACGGCTTGAGCGGCACGAGCGTGTGCTTGGACAGCACCGTCGGCGCCGGGTAGAGCAGCTCCATCCCCGGCCGGATCGTCGAGTCGCCCCGGACGACCCGGTCCACGAACTGCGCCTCGTAGGCCAGCACCATCGGCGTCTTGCCCATGCCCGCGGACAGGTAGTCCTCGAACGGCCCGTCGGTGCTGCTCTGCGTGTACCCCTGCTCCAGGAACAGCTTCCCGACCGCGGGCAGCACCCTCGCCTCGGCCTCCGGCGAGGCCACGACCCCGCCGTTGGCGACGAACGACGTGATCGCCAGGTACATCGCGGCGGAGTTGGAGTCGCGCGGGTCGGTCGTCGTGACCAGCACGTTCTTCCGCGCCGGGAAGTCGGTGTTGTTCGGCAGCTGGTCCCAGCGGGTGCCCGCGGCGGTCAGCTCCAGGTACTTGGCCACGTCGAACACCTGACCGGGCCGGACCACGCCTTGAGCGGTCAGCAGCGACACGATCGGGTCGAATGTCGCGATCACCATCGGTGACGAGAACGGCGCGTACGTCCTGGCCGCCTTGCGGGTCTGCTGGATCCGCTCGGCCGCGGGGGCGCTGGAGGGGAACGCGAAGTCGTACCTGTCGAGCTCGACCGTGGTCGCGATCTGCCGCGACCCGGCCGGGTCGACCTCGACCGCCAGCCCGTGCCGCGCGAAGGCGTCCCGCACGCGCTGGTCGGCGAAGAAGGCGAGCTTCTCCGAGCCGATCACGCCCCGCACGGTCCTCAGGTCGGACGAGGTGGCCTCGTCCGACCTGCCGCGCACGACCGCGAACACCACACCCACCAGCAGGACCACCGCGAGGGCGACACCCCACAAGCGCTTCACCAAGGTCACCTCGGAAGAGTCGTTCACTGTTCGGATCATCCGTCAGTGGGACGCACTCCCGTGGCGCTCGGTCGCAACTCGTGACGTGAACAGTCGGTGAACGGAAACGGGTCAGGCCCCGAACGCCGCGACGACCTCCTTCGAGGTGACCGGCAGCGAGAACATCGGGTAGTCGTAGGTGATCGCGTTGTCGTGCTCGGCCCGCGACGTCGCCGCCACGCAGTCGGTCAGCGTGATCACCCGGTAGCCGTTCTCGTACCCGGTGCGCATGGTCGACTCGACGCAGCAGTTCGTCAGGAACCCGCCGAGCACGATCGTGGTGATCCCCTTGCTGCGCAGGATGAAGTCGAGGTTCGTGCTGGCGAACGTGTCCAGCCCGCGCTTGCCCTCGATCACGATGTCGCCGTCCTGCGGGGCCACGTCCTCCACGATCGCGGCGCCCCAGCCGCCCTTGACGAACGCGCCGCCGTCGACCACGCCCTTGAGGATGCCGTAGGGGTGGGAGGAGATCTCGTGGTAGCCCGCCGCGAACGTGATGGGCGCGTGCATGATCGTCACGCCCGC
>DATMCA010001045.1:0-2336 GCA_035559015.1 Umezawaea sp.
GTTGGAATGTCAACGATGGCAATGATTTGGCACATGCCGAGCAATTCAGGGCTTGACAAATGTGACCGAGATCACCATCCTCTACCCCGGCGCGAGCAATCACGACAACGAGATGACACCAGGTCGGTGCTCATTCCTTCGCGCTCTGCACGACTACTTCCGTAGTCTCAGCGGACCCGTACCTCACAAAACACAACTATAGGGCCAGGCAGACCTCCTGCCTCGTCCGCGCGTCAGGACTCACACGAAGAGCCGCCGCTTTGGCCGTGCCGAGCGATGGCCCCTCGCCTGCCGCAACCAGTGTGTCACTCCCATTCCAGCAGTTCCGGAGAGAGGAAAAGCCCGCGCATGCCCCACAGCTTCAAGCTCTCCCGCCGGCTTGCCCGGTTTCGAGCCCCGCTCCTCATCCTCACGAGCGTCGCCCTGGCGGCCTGTGATAGCACGGAACCGCAGTCCAGCACGATCCCCGAAGTTGCAGATCGTCCGCCCGCCGATTCAGTTGCGACCACAGCCGACGACACCTCGAGGGTGGTGGCTCCGCCGCTCGCCTCGGTCTCCTTTACCGGCGGAATCCCGATCGGCATGGGTGCTCAGCCCAACTCGGCATTTGGAAGCGTTTACAACGGCGCCGTGCGGCCGATCCAGCCTGACGGCCTGCTCAGCAATCTCGCGAGCATCAAGTCGAAGGGTGGCCGGATCTTTCTGATGATGGCCGGAAACCAGTATTACTACAAGAATGCCGACGGCACCTTCAGCTTTAGCAAGTGGAAGGCTCGGGTGGACCGGTTCCGAAGGACCAATTTCGCGTCGTACGTGAATGACGGAACCGTCATCGCGCATTACCTGATCGACGAGCCGTACGACCCGACGAACTGGGCGGGGAAGCCTATCCCAGGGTCGACCCTCGACGCGATGGCCCAGTACAGCAAGCAGATCTGGCCCAACCTGATCACCGTCGTCCGGGCCGAGCCCTACCGGATCAAGTGGAGCGGCACGTATCGGTACCTCGATGCCGCGTGGGCGCAGTTCTACAATCCGCGTGGGGCCCTCGACCCAAGTGAGTACCTCAAGCAGAGCGTCGCGGATGCCCAGCGCATGGGCCTCGGCCTGGTCGTGGGGCTCAACCTGCTCGGGGGAGCGCCGCCCTTGATCGGACCCGGAAAGGGCGGCTCGCCGATGAGCGTCACCCAGGTCAGGAACTGGGGAAGCGCGATGCTGAACAGCAGCTATCCCTGCGCCTTCGTGAGCTGGACCTGGGACTCGAAATACCTCGCGAAGAGCGGCATGACCGACGCGATGAAGTATCTGCGCTCCAAGGCACAGAACCGTGCCGCCAGGAGCTGCAAGGGCAACTGAGCGATCAGCCTCGAAGCCATGCGGGGGCCGCGGCGTCGCCGCGGCCCCCGCATAGTTTGGGATTCACGCCCGGCTTACCAGCCGCCGCGGCGGAAGAGGACGACGGGGAGGGTCTTGAGCATGATGCGCAGGTCCTCCCGCAGGCTCTGGCGGCGGATGTACTCCAGATCGAAGCTCACCTTGGTGCGCACGTCGTCCAGCGAGCGGTCGTAGTGGTGGTTGATCTGGGCCAGGCCGGTGATCCCCGGCTTGGCCCGCTGGCGCAGCGGGTACTCGGCGATGTGCTCGCGCAGCTCGGCGAAGATGGTGGGCCGCTCGGGCCGGGGGCCCACGATGTTCATCTCGCCCCGCAGCACGTTGAGCAGCTGGGGGATCTCATCCAGCCGGTACTGGCGCAGGAGCCGGCCCACCGGGGTGACCCGGGGATCGTCCTGGGCCGCCCACACGGCGCCGCTCTCGCGCTCGGCGTCGACCCGCATCGTGCGGAACTTGTAGATGGTGAAGGGCTGGCCGCCGAGGTCGCGCCGGCGCTGGGGATGGCCGGCGTCGCGGCCCCCGTTGCGCCGGTCGAGGCCGACCCGCTCCTGGGTGTAGAGCACGGGCCCCCGGCTGGTCAGCTTGATCGCCAGCGCGATCAGCAGGAGCACCGGCATGAGGACGACGAGCGCGAGCAGCGCAAGGACGAAATTGACGGCGCGGGTGATGCGCGCGAAGCGCGGCGGTGCGGTCGGGGGACGGCGCGCGCGGGTCAGCGCCCGCTGGCTGCGCCAGGGCCTGGGCTCCGCACTGGTGGTGTCGGCGGCCGAGCCGGCCCGCTCCACCAGCGCCTCCATCCATCGCATCACGCGAACGGCCCCCGGCGGCTGAATCGGCTTAGGGATGTCCTGCAGAGATCCCCGACGCTTGCACGATCCATGCCCCGCACAGGGGGCGGGAGATACGGCCCTCGCAGAAGCTGTAAGCCACTATATGATGCCACA
>DATMCA010001046.1:0-3557 GCA_035559015.1 Umezawaea sp.
TACCTGCTCGGCCGGATCGTGGTGGCGTTCGTGCTGCTGCCGAAGTACATCGCGGGCGACCTCGTGACGGCGTACGGGTTCCTCGGCCAGCGGTTCGGCAAGGGCCTCCAGAGCACGGCGTCCGTGACGTTCCTGCTGACCAGGCTGCTCGCTGACGGGCTCCGGCTGTTCGCCACCGCCATCCCGGTGAAGGTCGTGCTGGCCAGCTACGGCGTCACGGCGTCGTACTGGACGATCGTGCTCGTCCTCGGTGCGGCGATGGTGGTCTACAGCTTCCTCGGCGGCGTGCGCGCGGTCGTGTGGGTCGACGCGATCCAGATGCTCTGGTACGTCCTGGGCGCGGTCGCGGTGATCGTCGTGCTGTCCGGCAAGCTGCCCGACGGCTGGTTCGGCCGGGCCGTCGACGCCGACAAGTTCCAGCTCCTCGACGTGACCTCCAGCCCGTTGACCAGCCCGTACGCGATCCTCACCGCCCTGATCGGCGGCGCGGTGCTGTCGATGGCCTCGCACGGGGCCGACCAGCTGATCGTGCAGCGGCTGATGGCGACGCGGGACGTGCGGGCGAGCCAGAAGGCGATCATCGCCAGCGGTGTCGTGGTGTTCCTCCAGTTCGCGATGTTCCTGTTCATCGGCGTGATGCTGTGGGCGTTCTACAACGCGGCGAAGCCGGTCCAGGACCTCGGGCTGAACAACAACGACGAGCTGTTCGCCAACTTCATCGTCAACGACATGCCGTCCGGGCTGTCCGGGTTCGTCATCGCGGGCATCCTCGCCGCCGCGCTGAGCTCGTCGCTGGGGGCGCTCGCGTCCTCCACCGTGACGGACGTCTACCAGAACGTGGTGCGGCGCAAGCTGACCGACGCGGAGGTGTTCAAGCACGGCCGCATCTGGACCGTCGTGTGGGCCGGGCTGCTCATCGTGTGCGCCGGCCTGTTCGCCACGGTCACCAAGCGCGGCAACCCGATCGTCGAGCAGGGCCTGTCCATCGCGGGCTTCACCTACGGCGCCCTGCTCGGGGCGTTCTTCCTGGGGCTGGTCTTCAAGGCGGCCAAGCAGGCCGACGCGATCGCCGCGTTCGCCACCACCGTGGTCGTGATGGCCTTCATCATCCTCGGGGTCAAGTTCGTCGGCCCCGACCTGTCGCTGAAGATCGACTTCGCCGCGGCGAGCGCCACGGCGAAGGTCCTGGCCTACCCCTGGTACACCCCGCTCGGGGTGCTGGTCACGCTGGTGGTGGGCGGGCTGCTCTCGTTGCGGCACAAGGCACCGGTCGGCTCACGCGACCTTTGACCGGTACGCCACCAGCTCGACGTGCAGGCGGAAGCCCAGTCGCCCGAACATCCGCTCGGACGACTCGTTGCCCGCCAGGATCGACGCCGCGGCTTGCGGTCGGGCCCCGTGCTCGGCCGCGAGCTTCCACACCAGCTCGGTGACGAGCGCGGCGCCGACGCCGTGTCCGCGGAGGTCCGGCTCCACGGCGACGAAGTCGACGTAGAACTCCTCGGCCTGCGCCTTGCCGGTCGCGTACCCGAGCACCCGCTCACCGTCCATGGCGACCACGACGGTCCGCTCCGTCGACCCGTCCACCAGCTTCGCGCCGGACAGGTAGGTCCGCGGGAAGCACCGCTCGTGCAGCACGGCCACCGCCTCGTGCACCGCGGCGTCGGTCGGCAGCACTCGCATCTCCCGCGCCGGGCCGGTGCGCGGACACCCCGCTTCACGCAGCAGGAGGGCCCTCAAACCGTCGCCGTCGAGCACGAAGACGCTCGACGGCTTGCCCTTCGCGAACCCGTGCCGGGTCGCGAAGGCCTCCAGCCGCCGGTGGTCCGTGTGCCCGAACAACTCCCGATCGGGTACGTCGTGCAGCAGTTGGGCCGCGGTCTTGTACATCGCGTCCGCGGTCTGGTCCCAGATCCGACTGCCCGCGGGGTGGTTGACCGGCACGTCCACGAACGGCCCGTGCAACCAGGCCCGGTTCAGCTCGGAGTCGACCTCGACGCTCAGCACACCGCACACGCGGCCCGAGTCGTCGGTGGCGACCACCGTGCAGGACGGCCAGTCGGGTTCGAACTCGGCCAGCTCCTCGGTCAGTTCGCCGAGGGTTTCACCGAGGTAGCCGATGTGGTGCGCGCTGTCGGCCTGGAGGCGGACGAGCAGCGCGAGAACAGCGCTGAGGTCGCCGGGATCGGCGAAACGAGTGTCGTACATGTCTGGAATGGTCACCCTCGGAGCCGACCGAAGCGAGGGAGTTTTCAGCGTGGACACGACCGATCTCCGAGCCGTCGCGGCGGAGTGCGCGGAGTTCCTGGGCGGTGCGGAGGCGTCGGACTGGACCGTGACGATCCCGGGCATGGAGTGGAGTGTGTCGAAGGCCGTCGCGCACATCTCCGACTGCCTGCTCTGGTACGCGACGGACTTCGTCGCGGGCCCTGACGAGCTGACCACGATGGATCTGGCCGTACGACCCGCCGCACCGCCATCGGCGCTGGTCAGGACGTTGAGGATGGCGGCGGAGGTGCTCGCGCGGACCGTGGACGGGAGTGCTCCGGGGGATCGCGGGTGGCACGATTTCGGGTCCCCGGACGCCTCGGGGGTGGTGGCGATGGCGTGCGACGAACTGCTGGTCCACACGGGCGACGCCGCCACAGGCCTGGGCGTGCCCTTCACCCCTACTCCGGCGCTGGTCGACCGAACCGTCCGGCGGCTGTTCCCCGAAGCTCCCGGCGGGCACGAACCGTGGCCGACTCTGCTGTGGGCGAACGGCCGCGTGCCACTGGGTGGGACGCCACGCAGGGAGAAGTGGACGTGGCACTGCACACCCCTGGACGGCTGAAGGAGTGACCGAATCACCGGACGCGGAACCACGACCATGTCATCATCGTCTACAGGACTGGGTGTGAGGGGAGCACGGAGTCATGGCACTCATCGGATTTGACGCGATCACCGCGGGCGGCGCTGTCGGCGCGGCCATCGGCTCCGGCCTCAGCGGCGTCGGGCCCGCGCCCACCACGACGAAGATGCAGGTGGACCTCGACGAGGCGCCAAAGCTGATCGAGGGGTTGAAGGTCGCCATCGATCAACTTCAACAGGCGTACGACGAAGCCCAGACGATCGTCACCGCTGCGCCTGCGGCCAATGATCCTTACAGCGGAAACGTGAGTGTGGCAATGGGCTCTGTCGCGGGCGCCGATCAGGGCGGCTACTGCTGGGCGAACGAAGGGGCCCGTGCAGCCCTGCTGAAAACCATCGAGAACATCGAGAAGTCGATGGCCGGCTACAGCGATCGCGACACCGCTGCCAGCGACTCAATGACTACGAAGGAATGACCCTGTTGAGGACCAACGGACTGATTGTGCTCATGGCGGTCTCCGCTTGCCTTCTCGCGGGTTGTTCCGAGAAGGATCCCGGAACGCCGAGCGCCCAATCCGGAGTTCAAACCGAAACCCCGAGCAGCAGCACTGCGACCAGCGCTCAGTCCACGGACACCGGTGGGCCGGAACTCCCCCTCAACACGTTCGTAGACAAGCCCTGTGACCTGCTCAAGCCTGACGAGGTAG
>DATMCA010001047.1:0-7660 GCA_035559015.1 Umezawaea sp.
CGGGTGGTACGTCAGGTGGTCGCCCCAGATCTTGTAGGTGCCGAAGAGGTCGGTCCGGTAGATCGTCCCCTCCTTCGAGTTGATCTTGTCGAAGATCGTCTTCGCCGCGGTGATCGACTGCTCCTTCCACGCGGTCTGCCAGTCGAGGTCGACCTTGCCCGCGGCGGCGTTCCAGGAGAACTGGGCGCGGTTGGGGTTCTTGGTGATGGACAGGTAGAACGAGGCGAAGGTCTCGATGCCGGTGGGCAGCGGGGCCACCTCGGCGAACGCGCCCCCGCTCGCCCAGTTGTCGATACCGGCGGTGGGGATGGACGACTGGAGGCTGCCGGTGGGGTCCCACAGGTGGTTGGCCCGGCCGCACATGACGTTGCCGTTGTCGCCCCAGCCCTTGCCGATCTCGCCGTTCAGGTTCGGCAGCGCACCGGTGGCCTTCAGCTTGACCAGCAGCTTGCTGGTGCCGACGCTGCCCGCCGCGAAGAACACCTTCGCCGCGGTCACGGTCTTGGTGGTCACCGTGTCGCCGTTGGTGTTGAGCTGGTCCATGGTGACCGTGTAGCCGCCACCGCTCGCGGGCACGACCGTCGTGACCTTGTGCAGCGGTGAGATGGTGACCCTGCCGGTCGCCCTGATCCGCGCGATGTACGACTTCTGCAAGGACTTCTTGCCGAAGTTGTTGCCGTACAGGATCTCGCCCGCCAGCGCCGACTTGGTGGCGGTCCCGGCCGCCTCCTGCTTCATGTAGTCCCAGTCGTACACGGTGGGCACGAAGACGAACGGGAAGCCGGACCGCTGGGCGTGCTTGCGGCCGACCCTGGCGTACTGGTAGCAGTCGGTGGTGTCGAACCAGGCCGGGTCGATGTAGCTGACCCCGAGTTCCGCGTTGGCCCGCGGGTAGTAGACGTTGTACATCTCGTCGGGGTTGACCGACGAGAGGACGCCGCTGAAGTTCTCGCGCTTGGGCGTGACCGCCATGCCGCCGTTGACGAGCGAACCTCCGCCGACGCCACGCCCCTGGTAGACGATGATGCCGCTGAACTCCTCGGCGTCGAGGATCCCCGTGTAGCGGGGGATCGTCCGGTCGATCGGGAACCCCAGGAAGTTGCTCAGCGGCTGCTTCGTCTTGGTGCGCAGCCAGAAGGACCGCTGGTCGGGGTTCGTGGTGTTGGCGAAGATCTTGCCGTCCGAGCCGGGGGTGTCCCACGCCATGCCCATCTCGACCATGTGCACGTCGACACCGGCCTGCGCGAGGCGTAATGCCGTGACGGAACCGCCGTACCCGGTACCGATCACCAGGGCGGGGACGGTGGCCGCGTCGGCGATCGGTGCGGACCCGGAAGCGGCCCCCGCCTGTGCCGCGGAGGCCTGACCGGCGAGGGCCACGCCTCCAATAATAGAACCGGTTCCTGCGATGAAAGTGCGGCGGGTGATCCCGTTGGAACCATTGGCACACTTCATTGTGTGGGTCATGTGATGTTCCTCACTCTTGACCTATGAGAACAAGTTATACCGGTGCTTGCGCGGCAAGTCACTACCTGGCCGGACCGGTTCACGTCGACGTGTGGGCAGGTGGCGGCAGTGAAGATCGCCCGGCGGGGCGGTAAACCGGGCGACGGGACCCGCCCGCGGCGATTGCGGTCGGCCGCATGCTCGAAGAGTTCGACCCCCTCGCGTGGCGGCCGCTCACCAGGGAGGACGCCAAGGCGTCGGCCGACCTCCTCAACGCCGTCGAGACCGTCGACCGGATCGGCGAGAACTACGGCGAGGAGGACACCCTCCAGGAGTTGATCGACCCCTGCGCGGACCTGGAGCGCGCGAGCCTCGCGGCCTTCGACGGCGACGTGATGGTCGGCTTCATGAAGATCCGCCGCAAGCCGTCGGCCGGGGAGGTCCACCGGGTCTTCCTGGACGGCGGGGTCCACCCCGCCTACCGGCGCCGGGGCATCGGCACCGGGCTGCTGGACGCGGGGGTGGCGGCCGCGGAGGTGGTGCACTCCCTGCACCACCCGGCGTCGAGGCTCGTGGTCGACGTCCACAGGGCCGAGCACATCGCCGGGGTGCCCGAACTCGTCCGGTCACGGGGCTTCGCCCCGGTCCGCTACTTCCGGTTCATGGAGCACCCGCTGGGCGACGCGATCCCGGCCGCGGCGATCCCCGGCGTGATGGGGGTCGAGTCGTGGTCGGAGGAGAACGACGAGGACTTCCGGTCGGTCCGGAACGAGTCGTTCGAGGACCACTGGGGTTCGGCACCGATGCCGGTGGAGTCGTGGCGCAACAAGATCGTCAACCAGACGTTCCGGCCCGAGGTCGGCTTCCTGCTCCGGGACGAGGCGAACGGCGCCCCGGCGGGCTTGGTCGTGGTCCTGCACTGGGAAGCCGACGCGGTGGCCACCGGCATCCGCGACGCCCACCTCATGCTCGTCGGAACGCTCCGGCGGTACCGGAGGCGGGGCGTCGCCGGCGCCCTGGTCGGCCACGCGCTGCGGGCCGCGGCCGACCAGGGCTACGACCGCGCGAGCGTGAGCGTCGGCTCGGCGAGCCCCACCAGGGCGTTCGGGATCTTCGAGAAGGCCGGGTTCACGCCGACGACGCGGCACGTGCGCTGGGCGCTGGAGGTCTGACGCGGCGGGGGCGACCGGTCAGTCCTTTCGGGAGGGTCGGCCAGGTCGGTCCGACGGCGTGTTCCCCCTCGCCGCCCTCGTCGCGGAGCCCGCGACCGGGCAGGCGTGGTCTCCGCGCCGTGCGATCCCGGGGTCGCCGTCGGGTCAGGTGGGGGCGGCGAACTGGTGCAGGACCATGTCGGTCAGGGCGGTGAGGTCGGTGTCGACCATCGGGGCCCCGGTGATGCCCATCCGGTGGAGCAGGGTTCCGACGACGACGTCGATCATGAGCAGGACGCGGTGCTCCGGCTCGTCCAGCGCGGCCTGGAGGGCTCGCAGGTACGGGGCCTGGAAGCGGGTGGCCAGGACTTCGCGCAGGGGCGGGTCGCTGACGGCGTCGACGAAGACGCCCGCGAACGCCGCTGCGACGCCCGGTTCGCCGATCTTGGCCGCGGCCCACCGGATCGTCGAGGACAGGACCTCGACCCGGTCGGCACCCGTCAGCGGCGGGGGGCCGAACGCGTCGAGGAGGCAGTCCGCGATCAGCGCGCCCTTCGACTCCCACCGCCGGTAGAGCGTCGTCTTCGCGACCCCCGCCGCGGCCGCCAGGCGGTCCATCGTCGCGCCCGTGTAGCCGAGTTCGTGGACGGTCTTCAGCGTGGCCGCGAAGACCGCGGCGTCGATGCCCGCCCGTGGGCGGCCGGGTGGTCTCGCGGAGGTCATGGCCGAACCCTAGCCAATAACGCTACGATCGGTATCGATACTATCGGTAGCGAAACTCCTCGGGGGAAGACATGACCGACGTCGAACGGCCGCCGCTGGGCATCCGACTGCTGCACGTCCTGGGGAAGGCGCGGGACTGGGAGGCGATGACGGCCGAGGAGTTGGTCGCCTACCGCGACGCGGAGAACCGCAGGCGGGCGTCCCGGCTCGCGCGGGTGGTCACCGGGTTCCCGGACCGCCGGGCCGCGATCCGGTGGCGGGAGGTCGCGCTGCCCGACCGCGTGCTCCGGGTCCGGGTGTACCGGCGCTCGCCCGAGCGCGAGGGTGTCGACCTGCCGCTCGTGCTCCACGTGCACGGGGGAGCGTTCGTCGGGACGGCGGCGCAGAGCGACTGGGTGAACGGCCACCTGGCCGCGCGGTTGCCCGCGGTCGTCGTCTCGGTCGAACACCGGCTCCTCGACGCGGGGACCCCGCTGACCGCGGCCGTCGACGACGGCTGGGACGTGCTGCGGCACGTGGTGCGCCACGCCGCCGACTGGGGGGTGGATCCGGCGCGGGTCGCGGTGTTCGGCGAGAGCAACGGCGCGATGATCGCCGCCCTGGTCGCGATCCGCGCCAGGGCGACCGGTCCGGTCCTGCGGGCGCAGGTGTTGGTCAACCCGGCCCTCGACCTGACCGAGGCCGCGTTCGACCACGACTCGATGGCCCGGCATGCGAACAGCCCGACCCTGACCGTGCCGCAGATCCGGCTCTACCGGCGGCTGGCCGTTCCTCCAGGAGCGGATCCGCTGGCCGTGTCGCCGCTGCGGGTGGACGATCTGGGTCGACTCGCCCCGGCGCTCGTGGTGGTGCCGACCCTCGACCCGGTGGCCGACCACGGCCGCCGCTACGTCGAACGGCTGCGCGGGTCCGGGACGTCCGCGCTGCTCACCGAGCACCCGGGGGCGCCGCACGCGTTCCTCAGCATGCCGGGCGTGGTGCCGCGGGCCAGGGCCGCGCGGGCGGAGATCGCCGAGTTCCTCCGCGGTCATCTCGCCTGACAACGCGATTCCGGGAATTCGCCGTGGTTCGTTCGGGGGAACTTCGCGCATTGGGTGAATGCGCGAAGAAGATAGGGGTGGGCCGGGGAGAGCGGCGTTGGCGACAAATGGTTGATACCGGACATGGTGGGAAAATGCCTGGTGGAGGGCGTGGGGTGGGGAAATGCATCCCATAGTGGAGTGGTTCGTGTCAATCACTCGATATTGCCAGTTTCCGGCATTGATCCGAGCCCTCCGCGGTTTGCCCTTCCCGCTATCGCCGTGCATCCTTGCGTTCGTCAACTAGTTGCAGCCGTCAACCAAATGGCGGGTCGTGCGAAGGATCACCCATGGCTCCCACCAGCTCCGCGAGGCCGAAGGCCGAACTGGACCTCGCCGACCAGCTCGGCCACGAGCTCGTGCGGTTCGTCCGCCTGATCAACAGAACGAAGGCGCAGGTCATCAAGCAGGGGCCGGACGGGGTCGACCGGATGTCGTACGCGATCCTCTTCACCCTCATCCACGAGGGACCGCAGCGGGCCAGCTGGCTGGCCGAGTCGCTGCACTCCGAGATCTCCACGATCAGCAGGCAGTCGAGTTCCCTGGTCCAGCACGGGCTGCTCGAACGCCAGTCCGACCCCCAGGACGGCCGGGCGTGCCTGCTGGCGCCCACCGCCGAGGGGCTCCGGGTGTTCGAGGAGAACCGCAAGCAGCGCAACCAGTGGCTGGCCGAGGTGCTGGAGGACTGGCCGGAAGACGACCGCCAGAACCTGAACCGGCTGTTCGGCAAGCTCAACGCGGGCATCGAGAAGAACTCCGCGCAGTTCGCCGACACCGACGAGGTGTCGCAGACCACGGAGGCCTCCAAGTGAGTTCCACCATCGAGAAACCCGTTCCGGTGTCCGAAGTGGAGGAACCGCCGCGGCTGAGCCACCGCCAGATCGTCACGATCCTGAGCGGCCTCGTGTGCGGCATGTTCCTCGCGGCGCTCGACCAGACGATCGTGGGCACCGCGATCGTCAGGATCGCCAACGACCTGGACGGCTTCGACCTCCAGGCCTGGGTGAGCACGGCGTACCTGATCACCTCGACGATCGTCACGCCGATCTACGGCAAGCTGTCCGACATCTACGGCCGCAAGCCGTTCTACCTGGTCGCGATCACGATCTTCGTCGCCGGGTCGCTCGCCTCGACGTTCTCGCAGTCGATGTACGAGCTGGCCGCGTTCCGCGCGGTGCAGGGGCTCGGCGCGGGCGGGCTGATGTCGTTGGCCATGACCATCATCGGCGACATAGTCCCGCCGCGCGAACGTTCGCGCTACCAGGGCTACATCATGACCGTCTTCGGTCTGTCCACAGTGCTCGGTCCGGTGCTCGGCGGTCTCTTCGCGGGCTTCGACTCCCTCGGCGGCGTCGCGGGCTGGCGCTGGGTGTTCCTGATCAACGTCCCGATCGGGGTCATCGCGCTGGTCGTGGTCGCCAAGGTGCTGAACGTGCCGCACGAGCGCCACGACCACAAGATCGACTGGTGGGGCGCGCTGACGCTGGTCGTCGCGGTCGTGCCGTTCCTGGTCGTCGCCGAGCAGGGCCAGAAGTGGGGCTGGGGCGACGAGAAGGCGATCTACTGCTATGCCGTCGGCAGCGTCGGCGTCCTCGCCTTCATCCTGGTCGAACGCGCCATGAAGGACGCCGCCCTGATCCCGTTGCGGCTGTTCCGGAACTCCACGTTCAGAATGGCGATCCTCGGCAGCGTCATCGTCGGCGTCGCGATGTTCGGCGCGATCACGATGATGCCCCAGTTCCTCCAGGTCGTGCAGGGGTACACGCCGACCAAGTCCGGCCTGCTGATGCTGCCGCTCATGGCGGGCATCATGGTCAGCTCGATCCTCTCCGGCCTCGTGACGTCGAAAACGGGGCGCTACAAGGTGTTCGCGATCCTGGGCACGGTGCTGATCGCGGGCGGGGCGTTCCTCTTCGCACAGGTGGAGTACGACTCCGCGCTGTGGCACCCGCTGGTCGCCGCGGCCGTCATCGGCCTCGGCCTCGGCCAGTGCATGCAGACGCTGGTCCTCGCCGCGCAGAACGCGGGCCCGCGCAGCGACATGGGCGCCTCCACGGCGTCGGCCACGTTCTTCCGCCAGATCGGCGGCACCGCCGGTGTCGCGGTGTTCCTGACGATCCTGTTCAACGTCCTGCCGGGCAACATCTCCAAGGCACTCGGCGACAAGGTTCCCGCGGGCTCCGGCGGGCAGGCCCTCGACCTGTCGAGCAACACCAGCGGCATCCACGACCTGCCCGAGGCGATCCGGACCCCGGTGCTGATCGGCTTCACCGAGTCGATCACCACGGTGTTCTACGTCGCGGGCGCGGTCGCGCTGCTGGCCACGCTGGTGCTGCTGGCCATGAGGGAGATCCCGCTCGCCGATCCGGGCAGGGCCGCGGCCCCGGTGGACGACCAGCCGACCGAGGTCGTCGAACCGGTCGGGGTCGCCGAACCCGCCGTGCGGGCCGACGACGGACCCGCGCTGATCGGCGGCTGGCTCCCACCGGTGGGTGAACTCGGGCCGGACGAACTCCGGGCCCTTCAGGAGGGGCTGCCGATCACGCGGACCGACCGGGACGACCACCCGGCTCCGCCCGTGACCAACCGCCGCCGCAGGCTCAACCGCTTCGACGGCGCCTTCGACGCCCCTGGGCCGGAACAGGGTCAGGTCGCCGGCGGGGTTCCGGTGATCGGGAACGTGCGCAGGCAGGACGGCACCCACGTCCCGCGCGCGGCGGTGTCCCTGCTCGACCAGCGCGGCCGCCAGGTCTCGCGGGGCACCGGCGGCGCCGACGGGAGCTACTCCGTGCCCAGCCGGGGACCCGGCGCCTACGTGCTGATCGTGTCGGCGCACGGGCACCAGCCGCGAGCGTGGAATGTCGTGGTCGGCGAGGACCCCGAGACGGTGGACGTGACGCTCACCGGGGAGGGGGAGTTGACCGGTGTCGTGACGGCCGCAGGCGCTCCGCTGGCGGGCGCGACGGTGACGCTGATCGACTCCCGCGGCGAGGTGATCGGCGCGACCACCACCACGGCCGACGGCGCCTACGCCTTCCCCGAGGTCGGGGCCGGGTCGTACACGCTGGTCGCGAGCGGGCCGGGCCACCGGTCGGACGCGGCGACCCTGACCATGCCGGACGACGGGGTGCTGCGCCACGACGTCGACCTCGTCGCCTCGGTGCTGCTGTCGGGCGTCGCCCGGACCGAGGACGGCAAGGTCGTCCCGGACGCGCGGATCACCGTGCTCGACGGCGGCGGCAACGTCGCGGCCGTGGCGCG
>DATMCA010001048.1:0-2181 GCA_035559015.1 Umezawaea sp.
GGTGGCGGTGCACGACGTGCTGCCCGCTTGGGGTCCACACGTGACACGTCCGCAGGCGGTCTACATCGGAGGTCCGGTCGAGCAGAAGACCGCGTTGTGCCTGGCCGCATTGCGGACCGGTGAGGATCTGGCCACGTTGGAGGGTGTGGTCGGGGTGCGCGGGCCGGTGGCGCTGGTCGACCTCGACGCGGATCCGGACGCATTGGTGCCGCGGGTGCGGGGGATGCGGGTGTTCGCCGGGTACGCGGGGTGGGGGTCGCGGCAGCTCGCGGGTGAGATCGACCGCGGGGACTGGATCGTGGTGCCCGGACTGCCGGACGACGTGCTCACGCCGTCCGGCGTGGACCTGTGGGGGCGGGTGCTCCGCCGTCAGGGGATGCCGACGGCACTGCTGGCGACCTACCCGCTGGACGTCCACCGGAACTGATGTTTCACATGAAACATCAGCTCTCGGACGTCAGGCCTTCGAGAACGGGCTGCACCCACCGCCGCCGCACGCGCAGCCGCCGCAGCCCTTGGGCGCTTCCGGCGCGGGCATGGCCTCGGCGGCCCGGTGGCCGATCACGCCGGCCGCGAGGGTGATGGCGACCGCGCCCACGATGCCGATGACGCCGACGGTCAGGGCGGCGTCCGGGTTGACGAACGCCGCGGTGCCCGCGCCGACGGCGACGAGCGCGGCGACGAGGTTCGGCAGACCCGCGACGCGGTTGGCGAGCTGGAACGCCTCGTCGTCGCGCATCGCCGGAGCGGTGCGGACGCCGACGTAGCGGTTGCGCGGCAGCTTGCCGGTCAACCCGAGGTAGCCGATCAGCGCGAGGAAGACGCCGACCAAGCCGAGCACCACTGGCAGCACGATGTTCACGCCTTCGAGGGTAGGTGTGTCCCCCTGCCGGTGTCGCACGAGCCCCGCCTTGGAGTCGCCTGGATCACCTCGACGGCGGATACCCTTTTCGCTCCTCGCAGTCAACCGGGTACCGTAAGAGCATGAGCAAGGCCTGCCTGCTCCTTATCTAGCCGCGCTGACCGACATGACTGGTCGGCGCGGCAACCCCTCATGCCCCGTTCTGGGCTGGGGGGTTTCGTCGTGTCAGGGGCGGGAAATCGATGGAGAGGGATCGTTCGATGAGCACGGACGCGGCCGCGGAAACCCCGGCCTTCCGCTACACGGCCGAGCTGGCCGGCCGGATCGAGAAGCGCTGGCAGCAGTACTGGGAGGACCACGGCACGTTCCACGCGCCGAACCCGGTCGGCCCGCTGTCGACCGGTGAGCCGGTGCCCGCGGACAAGCTGTTCGTGCAGGACATGTTCCCGTACCCGTCGGGCGCGGGGCTGCACGTCGGGCACCCGCTGGGCTTCATCGGCACGGACGTGTTCGCCCGGTACCACCGGATGAACGGCCGCAACGTGCTGCACACGATGGGCTTCGACGCGTTCGGGCTGCCCGCCGAGCAGTACGCGGTGCAGACCGGCCAGCACCCGCGGAAGACCACCGAGGACAACATCGCCACCTACCTGCGGCAGATCCGCAGGCTGGGACTGGGCCACGACGAGCGCCGCCGGATCTCCACGATCGACGTCGAGTACTACAAGTGGACGCAGTGGATCTTCCTGCAGATCTTCAACTCCTGGTACGACGTCGATGCGGGCCGGGCGCGGCCGATCGCCGAGCTGGAGGCGCAGTTCGCCGACGGCTCCCGCCCGACGCCGGACGGGACGCCGTGGGCCGAGCTGTCCGCCGCGCAGCGGCGCGTCGTGCTGAACGACCACCGGCTGGTGTACCTGTCCGAGGCGCCGGTGAACTGGTGCCCCGGCCTGGGAACGGTGCTGGCCAACGAGGAGGTCACCGCCGACGGGCGCAGCGACCGCGGCAACTTCCCGGTGTTCCGCCGCAGCCTGCGCCAGTGGATGATGCGGATCACCGCTTACTCCGACCGGCTGATCGACGACCTGGACCGGCTGGACTGGCCGGAGAAGGTCAAGGCCATGCAGCGCAACTGGATCGGGCGCAGCAACGGCGCCCGCGTGCGCTTCCCGGTCGGCGCGAACGAGATCGAGGTCTTCACGACCCGGCCCGACACGCTGTTCGGCGCGACGTACATGGTGCTGGCGCCGGAGCACCCGCTGGTGGACGTGATCGCGACCGCCGAGCAGACCGCGGACATCGTCGAGTACCGGCGGGCC
>DATMCA010001049.1:0-3341 GCA_035559015.1 Umezawaea sp.
CGGGTCCTCGACGGCGAGACCCCGAAGGGTGGCTGGCAGGTGCCGCGCGGCGACGTCGCGCGGTTCGTGGTCGAGGAGTTGGACGGCCGCCGGTGGTCGAGGTCGGCGCCGACCATCGCCCGGTGACCGCGTTCCCGAAAAGACTTCGCAAAGTGATGACAGGTTGCGAAAAAGGCGCCGATGTCATCCACAAGTTTGTCCTTTCCGGTACAAAACCCGACTCCTGGTAGCACCGGTGACACCTTTGCATCAATTCTCACCTTTTGCCGCGCCGATGTGGTTTCATCGCGTTACTACCACTCCTGAGTGGCGGCGACGGAAATCCGTTTATCACGGAACAACGCCGGGAATCCGCCCATCAGCGCACTTCTCGTCACCGCCGATGCGAAGGAGTTCCGATGACCCGGATGACCGCCGCGGTAGCCGCGCTCGTCCTGACGGGTGCGATCGGAGTTCCGGCCCAGGCGGATCCCGTCGACCCGGCGATTCCGACGAGTTCCACGATTCCGACGGGCACGGCGGTCCCCACGGGACAAATCGACCCGACCACCACGACGAATCAACCGAGCCCCCTCGACTCCACGCCCCCGGCCAATCCGACCACTGCCACCACCCCCGCCATTTCAACCACCCCAGGTTCGACCACCACGGGTCCGGCTCCTCTGGGTCCGACCACCACAACAGGTCCCACGACCCCGACCAGCCCGACCACCACACCCACCACCACCAACACGACCACCCTGACCAGTCCGACCGTGCCCTCCTCGCCGACCAGCCCGTCTTCGCCGACCAGCCCGACGACTCCCCCGAGCCCGACGACGTCCACCGGTCCGACGCGCCCCCAGGGCGCCCCCGGCAAGGCCCAGTCGTTCTGGCTGCACATGGACAGCTCACCGGTCAGCGACGCCGAGATCACCCTCCACGCGAAGAAACTGGCCTACGTCGTGCTCAACGCGTGGGAAGGTGATCTTTCGGCGAAGTTCAAGAAGGCGAATCCGGCCATCAAGGTGTTCGTGTACAAGGACCTGTCGTCGACGCGGAGTTATGCGTGCCGGAACGGCGTGGACGACAAGCAGGTGCCAACCGGGGTCGGGTACTGCGAGGCGAAGTCGCACCCCGAATGGTTCCTGACCGACACACGGGGGAAGCGGTTCGAGTACAGCGGTTACTCGGGCCACTGGCAGATGGACGTCGGCAACCCGGAATACCGGAAGCGCTGGGGCGACAACGTCATAGCGAGCGCCAGAGCGGGCGGTTTCGACGGGGTGCTGATGGACAACGCCCTCTTCGGGTGCCAGACGTACCACGAAGGCCGATGCCCGAAGGCGTATCCGACCGATGCGACGTTCCAGGCGGCCTACCGGGGGATGTTCGAAACCCTCCACCCGCGGTTCGCCGCCGCGGGGATCCTCACGATCGCGAACCTGGCGAACGCCCGCCTGTACCCCGGCGTGTGGGACGCCTACACCGAGCACCTCGACGGCGGCTTCGACGAGTGGTGGGTCGCGTTCAGCGGAACCGACCTGCTGCCGGAGGGCGCGGACGGGTGGGCCCGGCAGGCTGAGCAGATCGCCTCGAACGAGGCCCGCGGCAAGATCACCTGGGTGCAGCCGCACCTCTCCCCCAGCGACATCCGGGCGTTCCGGTACGCGTTCGCCAGCTACTTCCTGGTGCAGGGCGGCAAGAGCGCCATCGCGGAGACGGTCGGCACGGACAACTACGGCGGCCCCGCCCCGCAGCGCCCGGAGTACGCCTGGGACCTGGGCAAGCCGACCGGGCCGTACAGGACCGTCGGCAAGAACCTGCTCCGCCGCGACTTCACCTGCGGCGCGGTCGTGGTCAACACCAACCGGACCGGCGCCAGCCTGCTGAAGGTGGACCTCGGTCGGGCGTACGCCGACGAGCAGGGCTCGTCGGTGCTGTCGGTCTCGCTCGGCGGCACGTCCGGCTCGGTCCTGCGCAAACCGTGCTCGGCCAAGTCAGGCCAGTGACGCCCCGGCGCACACGACCAGCGTCTGGCCGGTGATGTTCCGCGGCGAGCGTGCCGTCGGACATCGGCACCACGTTCATGCGCACGCGGCCGAATCAGCCTCCACCCGGCATCGCGCCGTCCGCTCACGGAGGACCCTGGTCGCATGACCACTTCTCCTTGGACGACCGCGGACATGCCGGACCAGACCGGCCGGACGGTCGTGGTGACCGGCGGCAACAGCGGGCTCGGTTTCGAGACCTGCAAGGCGTTCGCGGAGCGCGGGGCGACGGTGGTCATGGCGTCGCGCGACGAGGGGCGTGGCCGGGCGGCGGCGGGACGGCTGAGCGGACGGGTCGACGTGCTGCGGCTGGACCTGGCCGATCTCGATTCCGTGCGGGCGTTCGCCGCCGAGATGGCGGGGCGCGGGGCGCCGGTCGACGTGCTGGTGAACAACGCGGGGATCGGGATGGCCGCGCACTCCGTGACGGCACAGGGGGTCGAGTCGCAGTTCGCGGTGAACCACCTGGGGCACTTCGCGTTGACCGGCCTGCTGCTGCCGCTGCTGCGGCGCGGGACCGGGGCGCGGGTGGTGACGGTCAGCTCGAACGCCTACCGGCACGGGTCGATCGACTTCGAGAACCTGTCCGGCGAGCGGTCCTACCGGGCGCACCGGTTCTACGAGCAGTCCAAGTTCGCAAATGTCGTGTTCGGCATCGAGTTGGACCGGCGACTGCGGGCCGCCGGGGTGCCGGTGACGAGCGTGGTCGCGCACCCCGGTTTCGCCGAGACGAACCTGCCGAGCTCCGGCGGCGGAGGCGTCGTCGCCTTCGTGCTGAAGCTGGGCAACTCGCTGATCGCGCAGCCCGCGGAGCACGGCGCGTGGAGCCAGTTGCACGCCGCCACCGCGCCCGGTGTCCGGGGCGGGGAGTTCTACGGGCCCGGTGGGCGGAACTGGACGCGAGGCCACCCGGCGCTGCTGCACCCCGGCCCGGCGGTCCGCGATCCGGAGACCGCTCGACGGCTGTGGGAGGTGTCCACCGACCTGACCGGGGTGGACTTCCCGTTCTGACCTTGACACTGTCACGATTGCAGTGTCATCATTGCCCCATGTGGACCATCGACGAGCTCGTGGAGCGGGTAGGCGCGGCGCTGACCGCGGAATACCCCGGCGCGCCCAACGGGCGTGTTCGCGACGTGCCTGATCGGCGTGCTGTTCGGTGGTACGCGACCACGGGCCTGGTGGACCGGCCGTCCGCGATGCGGGGGCGGACCGCGCTCTACGAGCCCCGACACCTGCTGCAACTCGTGGCGGTGAAACGGCTCCAGGCGGACGGGCGCACGCTCGCCGAGATCCAGGCCGAACTCTCCG
>DATMCA010001050.1:0-5166 GCA_035559015.1 Umezawaea sp.
AACAACGTGACCCGGTCGAGCCTGCGCACCTACCAACAGGCGGTGCGGCTGTTCTGCCACTACGTGACCGACCCCGCCTACGGATGGAGCCCGGAATGCGAGCGGCGTTTCGGAACGCATCCGGTGCAGGTGTGCCACGAATGGAACACCGCGGTCCACGTGCAGGACACCGAATCCGCGCCGACCAAACGAGCCTTCACCCTCGATGAGATCCAGGCGTTCTTCGACCACGCCGACGACGCGGTCCTGCGGGTGCGCGACGCCGGCCGCAAGGGCTGGATCCCCGCGTTCCGCGACGCCACCCTGTTCAAAGTCGCCTACGCCTTCGGGCTGCGCAGGACCGAGACTCGGATGCTCGACACCGCCGACCTGTCCACCAATCCCCACGCACGCGAGTTCGGCGACTACGGCGTGCTCCACGTGCGCTTCGGCAAAGCCAAAGCCGCCAGCCCACCCAAGCGGCGCAGCGTGTTGACCGTGTGGGACTGGTCGACCGAAGTACTGCACGAGTGGATCACCCAGGTCCGGCCCCGGATGACCCACGCCACCGGACCGGCGCTGTGGCCCTCCGAACAATCCCGGCGCATCAGCGCCGGCGCGCTCAACGCCCGCTTCGCCACCTACCGCGACGCGCTCGATCTGGACCCCGGCCTGGATTTCCACTCGCTGCGCCGCTCCTATGTGACCCATCTGATCGAGGCCGGATGGGATCCGTTCTTCGTCCAGCAGCAAGTCGGTCACGAACACTCCTTCACCACCTCGATCTACACCTGCGTCTCCTCGGACTTCCGCACCCGCACCCTGCGCCGCAGCCTGGACGACACCCTCGCCTCGGCCCTGGGCATCACCCGACACGACTCGACCACCGGTGCCGGGAGGGCACGATGACCGCGATGAAACGACGCGTCGGCTACGACTGGCGGCTGCGGGACCTGATGGCCGATCACGGCATGTTCACCACCACCGAACTGGTCCCGCTGCTGCGCGACCGCGGAGTGCAACTGTCGGTGTCCCAAGTACATCGGCTGGTCACCGGCACCCCGGAACGGCTCTCGCTCACGGTGTTGGCCGCGTTGTGCGACATCTTCGAATGCAGCCCGGCGGAGCTGATCCACACCGAGGCCGCCAACCTCACCCGCCGCACCGGTACCGCCACCGGCACGGCCGGGCCGGACAGTCCGCCAACCCCAGGAGCGATGCGCCCCACCCGAGCCCGTATCCGTCCACAGTGACCACACCTCGACCGCGAGCCCAACCCGGCCAGCCACGCCTGGCCGACGGCACGTGCGTGCGCTGCGACCGCCGCTCCCAGCCCTGCACCCGTTGGGAAGGGCCGATCTGCCGCAACTGCATCAAGCGCGCCACCACGCAGCGTGGTCTCTGTCCGGGCTGCGGACACCACCGACTGCTGCCCGGCCGTGACACCTATGGCGAGGCGAACTGCCGCGACTGCGCCGGCATCGCCCGCTCGTTTTTCTGCCGCCGCTGCCGTCACGAAGGTCTGCTGGTCGGTGACACCCTCTGCGAGCGCTGCACCCTGACCGACCGCCTCACCCTCGTGCTCGACGACGGCACCGGCACACCCCGTCCGGAACTGGTGCCGCTGCTGGATCGGCTGCGCTTGGCCGACAACCCGCACAATGGCCTGACCTGGCTGGACAAACCCGGCACCACAGGCCTGCTCACCGCACTCGCGACCGGCGCCATGCCGATCAGCCACCACGCCCTGGCCGCCCACCCGGCTTGGCGCAAAGCCACCTACCTGCGGGAACTGCTGATCGCCTGCGGTGTCCTGCCCACGATCGACAAACACCTCATGCTCTTCCAACGCTGGCTCGACACTCACCTGGCCACCGTCACCGACGCCGAGCACCACGCCCTGCTGCACCGTTTCGCCACCTGGCACGAACTGCGGCGCCTGCGCCATCTCGCCGACCGCAAACCGCTGAGCCCGGCCACCATCCGGGTCTCCCGCGAACGCATCACCCAAGCCACCGCTCTGCTGGACTGGATGCACACCAACCAACACAGTCTCGATGACTGTCCACACGGCACGCTCGAAACCTGGCTCGCGGCCAACCGGCAGACCCGCCACGCCGCGACCGTGTTCCTGCGATGGGCGGGACAAGCCACGAGCGCGCCACGCCGCGACATCCGGCGACCACCGCTGCCCGCGGCGACCATCCAGCCACAGCGGCAGCATCACGACCTCATCAACACCCTGGTCACCAACGACATGTGGCCGCTGCGAGACCGGTTTATCGCGCTGCTGGCGCTGCTCTACGCCCAGCCCCTGAGCCGCATCACCCGACTGCACCGCACCGACATCACCACCATCGGCGCCGACACCGTCATCCGCTTGGGCGACCCGCCCGCACCATTGCCGCCACCGCTGGATGCCATGGCCCACCGACTGCTCGACCACCGCGACTCCTACCGAGGCCCCAACGCTGAAAGCGACTGGCTCTTCCCCGGACGAAATCCCGGCCAGCCCATCAACTCGAACACCTTGAACAACCAGTTCTCGAAACTCGGGATACCGATCCAACTCGGCAGAACCACCGCCCTGCGACAACTCGTCCTCACCACCCCAAGCCCCGTAGTCGCGTCCATGCTCGGAATCCACCCCGACACCACGGCCCGAATCGCAAGCGAGGAAGGCGTCACCTGGAGCCGCTATACCGGCCCGCACGAAGACCGAAAACAAGACAGTTGAAAACAAGAGGTCACCAGTAAAGTGACCGTATGGACTGTCGATCTCCATGTCGACTACAGAAGGTGGCATCTCATCGGAGTTCAGCTGAGTAGGACCACAGTGGGCGACTTTGACCGTCTGTCATGGCGTGGATGACTCGATACTCGCCGCCAAGGGTGGTGCAGCGAGGAAGTGGTCGCGCCTAGCAGTCAAGATCACCCCAACGGCGGACTCGGAGATAAATGCGCCGCACGAAGCGATAAGCTTGCGCGCTTCGAGGGCTCGGCCAGTTGACACGGGGAGGCGCGGTGATGGAGCGAGCCGACAAGTACTTCGTGGACTGTATGATCTGGAGAACCTCTCGGGGATAAGTGGGCGCCCGCCATCCTGGTGACACTCCGGGACGACCCGTTGCCTCGGGTAGAAGTTTTCCCACAGTCAACTCGTATTCCATCGACGAGATCTGGACGCACAAGCACGCCGTCCTGCACGATAGCATTCTGGCGCACACATCGAAAAAGATGCGCCAATAGGGACTTGTCGTCCGCCGGAGTTGCGATAAGTCTTTTCCACCGGAAGTCGTTTTCTCGCTGACTCCAACGGCCGTTCAGGCATTGGCTCTGGCAGAGTCTCTTATCGAGTGGACTCGCGCACAACCGAAACTGCTCTCGCAGGCGCAGTCGCACAGCCGCCAGAGTGGCGCCGACGCATCCTTTCCCGACGATGTCGACCCTCCGGCCGACACCGGCAGATTTCACCCCTCCGGACGTCGCCCTCGTGCCGGTGGCGCCATCGGGTGACCCCATGCCCCGCTCTAGGGTGCCAGCGGGGTTCATCGTCCGGCTCGGCTGCGCCCGCGGTCAGCTCGCGCCGGCTCGACGGGAGCGTCGTGGCGACGGCGCAATCGGTCTGCCAGATCGACGGCCTGGTTGGTGGGCTGGTCGTCGACTTCAGCGAGCCGCGTGGTCAGCAGGGTCAGGGTGCGCGGGATGGCGTCGAGCTGTCCGAGGCGCTCCTGCAGGCGCATGATGTCGCGGTAGATCAGCTCGTTGTGCGGGTCGAACGCTCGCGCGATCTCAAGCAGGTCGAGGGTCTGCTGCGGGTCGTCCTCGATCAGTGCGCGGGCCAGGGCGGCCACGGTGTCGATGGCGTCGCGGCGGATGGCCTCGCGGGCGGTCTCAATCCAGTCGGTGCTCATCCCGTCGGCCAGGGGGCCGGTGTAGCTGTCGACGATCCGCCGGTACGCCGCGACCCGCTCGGTCTCGGTGATGGCGGAGCGGCGGGCGGCCACGGCGGCGGCGAAGTGGTGGTAATCGACGTCCACCAGTTCGGGGTCCAACCGGTAGCGGCCCTCACCGACCGCCACGATGTCCGACAACACGCCACCGGTCGCTGCGGCCAGGGCGCGGCGCAGGCGGCTGAGGCTGGTGTTCATGGAGTTGGTCGCGCGCTCCGGCGGGTTTGTGGCCCACAGGGCGGCGATGAGGGCCTCGCGGCTGGCGCCGTCTGGGTGCAGCGCCAGGAACACCAGCAGTTCACGCAGGCGCGGCTGAAACGCCGAGGTGATCTCACGTTCGGTGACCTCGCCGTCGGGTGCTGCCGGCGCGGTCGTCCACCACACCCGCGGCGGCCCCAGCACGGCGACATGCAAGGGCGCGAACACCGCCTCGCGAGGTTCGACAGAGCTCTGCCGGTCGCTGCCTGACAGCCGGCCGAGCCTGTGGCCGTCGTCCGCGCTGTGGGCCACTGAGCTGTGGTCTGCCTGTTCGGCCTGCGTGCGACCAGGCGCGACGGCGCGCAGCCGACGACCGGGTGAGGTCCTCGGCTGCGGTCCAAGGATCTCCAGTTCGCCGTCGTCTTGCCGGTCGTCATCGCTCCGGGTCGCCAACAGCTCCAAATCCATCTCAGCGACCGGCCCCTGGGTCGTGCCCTCGCCGAGCGTGTCCTCGGCGACCGCGTGCTCACGACCGCCGATGGTCGTACCGCAGTCGACAACGGTGGCTGTGGGTTCGACGCTGACGGACACGGAATCGTCGACAACGATGTGCGGACGCCGCGCGAGATGTGGTTCGTCGCCGGCGGCACCGGTGAACTCGGGCTCATCGTCGATATGGGTGTGGCTCAGGAGGTTGAGCAGGTCGGCCGTGTGATCGTCGCCCAGCCGGAAGACTCGTGTGTCGCGCAGCGGTTCGCCGAGGCCGGGGCTGGTGGTGGAGATGGTGCCGTCGTCGCGAACGTAGGCGGTCACACCGGCGCTCCACTGGCCCAGCAGCAGTCCGGTCACGCCAATGGTCGAGCCGTTGTCCAGCACCGCCTGCAGTCTTCTGACCTGGCGTCCGGGGGTACGGGCTGCCAGCACGACGGGCTCCCACGCTTGACCGTTGGGCGGGTGTTGACCTACGCGCACCTGGGTCTCGGATTCCAGGATGTCCAGCGCGGCATCGAGGTCGGCCGCCACCCGCAAGCCATCT
>DATMCA010001051.1:0-10847 GCA_035559015.1 Umezawaea sp.
CCGTGCGACGGGCGACCAGGTCGGTCTTGCCGTCACCGGTCACGTCGCCTGACGCGACACCGTTGCCGCCGGCGGGGCCGTCGACCACCCGGTCGTAGCGGACGGGCGTGTAGTTGCTCGCGTTGCTCTGGCTCCACGTCCGCCGGATCGTGTCCGCGGATCCGGTCTGCTCGATCACGACCGGTCTGGTGTGCGCCGCGTCCTCCCACCCGACGAACAGCGCCACGTGGTCCACCGAGGGGTTGTTCTCGTGCCGCAGCAACGCGTCGCCCGGCTGCAGGGAGGAGCGCGGGATCACCGTGGACACGTCGTCGAGGTTCCCGGTCCAGAAGTCGCTCCCCCGGCCGCCGAGCCCCCAGGCCATCGACACGAATCCCGAGCAGTCGGCCCGGTAGTCGCCGTAGGCGTTCTTGTAGCACCGGCTCTGGCTGTAGGGGATGCCACCCACGTCCAGCCAGCTCTGCGCCCGGCTCAGCACCTGGGCACGGGTGGGGCTCTGGTGCGCGCCGTTGTCGTCGCACGGGACCGGCGTCGTGGCCACCGCGGCCGCCGCCCGGTCATCGGCACCGCCCGGGAGATCCGGGTAGCTCGGCAGCGGCGGGTTGCCCACCGCCGGTCCCGCGGTCACCGCGGCGGCGCTCGGAGCCGCGACCGCGCCGGTCGGGCCGGCGACGGCGAGCGCGGTCAGGGCGATCACGGAGGCGGCGAGGGCGAAACCGACTCGCTGCCGGATCGAGGTCGTGGTCATGGCTGTTGTCCCCTATCGGTATCCGGTGGAGGAAGAACTTCGATGGGGAGAACGGTCCGCGCCCCCTCTGCACCTCTTCTGCATCCGCGCGGCATCCGCACTACAGCGGTTCTCCTGAACTCGCGCCGGCGGTACTGTGCGCAGGGCGCCGGCGGCGGGGGCCGCGCCCTGTCACCGGGGGACCGAATGGAATTCCGCTTGCTCGGGCCTGTCGAGGTCGTCGACGAGAGCGGTGCGGTCCCGCTGAAGGGCACGAAGATCCGCACCCTGTTGGCCGCGCTGCTGCTCGCTCCGGGCCAGGTCCTGGCCGCGAACCGGCTCGTCGACATCATCTGGGACGACGAGCCGCCGCCGACGGCACGGGCGTTGATCCAGACCTACGTCTCCACGCTGCGCCGGGCGATCGGCGACACCGACGCGCGGATCATCCGCACCAGGGCTCCCGGTTACCTGGTCGTCGTCGAGGAACGCGGGCTCGACCGGGTCGTGTTCGACCACCTCGTCGCACAGGGGCGCTCCGCCACGGCCGACGGGCGGCACCGCGAGGCCTCGAACGCCTTCCGCACCGCGGACGCGTTGTGGCGCGGGCCCGCGCTGGGCGGGGTGCGCAGCCGCGTCCTGGCGATGGAGGCCACTCGCCTGGACGAGCAGCGGATCGCGGTGACCGAGGCGCGGATCGCCGCCGACCTGGCGCTCGGGCTGGCCGAGGAGCTGGTCGGCGAGCTGACGGTCCTGGTCGGGCAGCACCCGACCCGTCCGTCGCTGCGCGGCCAGCTGATGCTCGCCCTGTACCGCGCGGGCCGCACCGCCGATGCCCTGGCGGTGTACCGGCAGGGCCGGGAAGCCCTCGTCGACGAACTGGGGATCGAACCGGGGGCGGAGCTGAACCGGTTGCACGAGGGCATCCTGCGCTCCGATCCGACGCTGCTCGGGCCTAGAGCCACGCCCGCGACCGTCGCACCACCAGCGCCCGCCCGCTCGGAGCCCGCGGACGAACCCCCGCGCCGGGAGGGCGTCCGCGTGCCGCGCCAACTCCCGCCGGACGCCGTCGACTTCACCGGCCGGACCGAGCTGGTGCACGAGCTGACCGACGTGCTCACCGGCGACCGGAGCGGACCGGTGGCCGCGGCGCTGATCGGTCCGGGCGGGGTCGGCAAGTCGGCGTTGGCCGTCCACGTGGCGCACCTGGCCTCGGTCGCCAGGGCGTACCCGGACGGGCAGCTGCACGTGGACCTGCGCGGCACCAGCGGCGCTCCGGCGTCGACCGCCGAGGTGCTCGGCCGCTTCCTGCGCGCCTTGCAGCCCGATGCCATCCCGGACGAGGCGGACGAGCGCATGGACGCCTACCGCACCGCGTTGTTCGGCCGTCGCGTGCTGATCGTCCTCGACGACGCGGCGAACGAGCGCCAGGTGCGCCCGCTGCTGCCCGGCACCGACTCCTGCGCCGTGCTGCTGACCTCCCGCAACCGGTTGGCGGGCCTGGCAGGCGCTCGCCACGTCGAGGTGGGGATGCTGTCCTCCGCCGAGGCGACCGCCCTGCTGGCCCAGGTCGCCGGTGCCGACCGGATCGGGTCCGCCCCCGACGCCGCCGCGGACATCCTGGTGTCCTGCGGGAACCTGCCGTTGGCGGTCCGCATCGCCGGGGCGCGGCTCGCCACCCGCAGGCAGTGGACCCCGCGCCTGCTCGCGACCCGGCTGGCCGACGAGCGCCGCCGCCTCGACGAGCTGTCCGCGGGCGACCAGCAGATCCGGGCCAGCATCGAGATGGGCGTGCACAGCCTCGAACCGGCCGCGCAGGCGGCGATCCGCAGGCTCGGCCACCTGGGCGTGGCCGACTTCCAGTCGTGGGTGGTGGCCTACGCGCTGGACATCGACCTGGACGCGGCCGAGCAGGTGGTCGAGCAGCTCGTCGACAACCACCTGGTCGACTACACCTTCGTCGACGACGCGGGTCAGGTCCGCTACCGGCTGCACGACCTCGTCCGCATCTACGCGCGGGAGGAGGCCGAGCGCCGCGAGAGCAGGGCCGAGCTGGTCGCCTCGACCGCACGCGTCGTCGGTGGCTGGGCGGCGGTGCTCGAACTGCTGCACGAGCACGTGGTGGACAGCGTGACGTCGGGGGCCGTGCACCTGCGCACGCCGATGCCCGCGGGGGTCGCCACGGCTGATCCCGAGGTGGTCGGCATCGCGCTGACCGACCCCCGGCGGTGGCTCGACGTCGAGCAGGCGTCCCTGGTGCTCGCCGTCGAGCGCAGCGCCGAGATGGGGCTGCACGAGCTGGCGGTGGCCGTGGCGTCGGTGCTGTGCGCGTCGAGCTACGCGCTGAACCGGGTGATGGACCTCTGGGAACGCGTGCACAAGGTCGCCCTCGACGCGGCTCGTACCGCGGGCAACGCGCACGGCGAGGCGGTCCTGGTGGCCGAACTGGGCCAGCTCCGGTACGAGCAGGACCGGTTCGCCGACGCGCGCGTGCACCTGACCGACGCCGTGGAGCGGTTCCGCGACCTGCGCGACCTGCGCGGCGAGGTGAGCACCCTCAGCGCGCTCGGACTGGCCTGCCGGGAGCAGGGGTACCTGCCCGAGGCCGAACACTTCCTGGCCAAGGCGTCCGAGGCGTGCGGGAGCCTCGACGACGACTTCGCCACCGGCCACTGCCAACGGCTGATCGGCTCGGTCTACCTGGAACGCGGCAACTTCGACGCCGCCGACGCCGCGCTCGCCACGGCGCTCGTGGCCTACCGGCGGGCGGGCAGCAGGCGCGGCGAAGGGCTGACCCTGCGCACGATCGGGCTGACCCACCGCGCCCGCGGCAGGCTGGACGCCGCCGAGGACGCGTTCGCCGCGGCGCTGGACCTGTTCCGCGACCTCGGTGACACCAAGCTCGTGCAGTTCTGCCGGCGCGGGCTGGCCAAGACCCGCATTCGGCAGGGACGGCTCGACGAGGCCCGCGAACCGCTCGACACCGCGCTGGTCGCGCACCGGACCGAGCGGGACAGCTGGTCCGAGGCGATGGTGATGCGCACCCTCGGCGAACTGGAACTGGCGGGCGGGCACGTCGACGAGGCCGACAGGTGGCTCACCGGCGCGCTGGAGGTCTTCCGCACCCTGGAGGCGGCGCTGTTCTGCGCCCGGACCCTGCGCGACATCGCGCGGGTCGAGCAGGCCAGGGGCGACCACACCGCGGCGGAGGCCGCGCTCACCGAAGCCCTGGAGACGTTCCGCGCCCACGGGGCGCGCGAGTACGACGAACTGACCGCCGGACGGCCCGCGCGGACGCCGCTGTAATCCCGTTGCAGCGTTCTTCCAGGGCTGGGGCCGACCGTTCCCGGTGGAAGCGTCGTCCCACCGTTGTCGGGAGCCCTGCGATGGCCGTGCCGTGGACCGACCCACGCCTGGCCCGGATCCCGATCAGGGACAGCGGCGAGGCCCTGGTGGACGTGCGGGCCTCGACCCCGCTGCACACCACCGGTCCGACCTATCTCCGGTCCGGTCTCGTCGACCGGCTCGTGACCGCTCAAACCCTGCTGCCGCGGGAGGTCCGGCTGCTGATCGTGGACGGGTACCGACCGCAGACCCACCTGTGCCTCCACCCGACCTGCGTGGCGGAGTCCGGTCCCGGCCGGTGCGCTCTGCCGTCCGCCACCGCACCCCACCCGACCGGCGGCGCGGTGGACCTCACCCTGGTGGAGGGACCGACGCACGCCGGCACACCACTCCCGGCCTGCTGCGTCGGCCCGATCCCGCCGCCGACCGACCAGACCCGGCACTTGCTGGCGAACGCCCTCGGGGCAGTCGGCCTCGCCAACCACCCCGCCAGGTGGTGGCACTGGTCCTACGGCGACCGCTTCTGGGCCGCCACCACCCACGCCCCGCAAGCCCGCTACGGCCCGGCTTTCCTGAAACCACCACCGGGCCTGGTGCGCGGCGACTAGTTCATCCTCGCGGCCATGACTCCACCGATGGCGGTGCGACTGGCTGGGCTGCCGACGAGTTCGACGGTGACACCGGAGCGGACGTGTTCGCCGAACACCGCGACGACCGCGTCGGTGACCCCGGAGACAAGGCGATCCGCGATCTCCTGCGCGTCGGACCGGCTGAACGCCTCCTCCCTGATCCCGAACACCACGCTCGGCGACGGGGCCTTCGCCTGCTCGCCGCCGATACCCCAACGGTGAGCGGGCAGGCCGATCAGGTGCACGACCGCGATCTCCCGCGCCCAGTCGCCGTACACGGCCACGATCGCGTCGGTCAGGCCCGCGATCAGCTCGGCCTCCCTGCCGACGAGATCGTCTTCGAGGACGACCACGGTCAGGTGCGGCATGCCGACCCCCTCTACACTCGGTTTGAGAACAAACAATCTTTGTTATCAAACGTAGTTTGGAAGGTTCGCGCGTGTCAACACCCGACCCCACCGACGACGCCGTCCGAGCACTGCTCCTGGTGATGCCGCGCCTGATCGGCAGGATCAAACGCCTGTCGCCGCCGGACCAGCTGCGATCGTTCGACCTGGCCCCACGGCACCTGTCCCTGTTGTCCGTGCTGCTGCTCGACGGCCCGCAGACGGTCTCCGAACTCGCCGGGAAGCTGAGCATCGCCCCCACCACGGTGAGCCTGATCGTGAGCGACCTGAGCCGCAAAGAGGTGCTCGTCCGACTTGAGGACAACACCGATCGACGTCGTCGCATCATCGACATCAGCCCCGGAAGTCGACCGGCCATCTCCCAATGGCTGTCGCCCGGAGCCCGTGCCTGGCGACACGCGCTCGCCCCGTTGACCCTTCAGCAACAGCGGATGGTCGTCGACACCATGCTCGCCTACGAGGACTGGCTGGTGCGGGGCGACGACCAGAACAATGAGCCGCATGGCTGATCGCGAGCACGCCGTGGCACCGCCCTTGAGCATCCGCGAGGCACGCGCGGACGACTGGCCCCAGATCTGGCCGATCATCCACGACGTGATCACCGAGCAGCGCACGTTCGCCTACGACCCCGACATGGGCGAGCACGACGCCAAGCGGACCTGGCTGTTGAGCCCACCGGCCAGGGTGGTCGTGGCCATCAAGGACGACCGGGTGGTCGGGACCGCCACCATGTACGCCAACCGGCCCGGCCCCGGGAGCCACATCGCCTCCGGCAGCCTGATGGTCGCCGAGCGGGTACGAGGAGCGGGTGTGGGACGGGCCCTCACCACGGACCTGATCGCCTGGGCACGGCGGAGCGGATTCGCGGCGATCCAGTTCAACGCCGTCGTCGACGTGAACACGGCCGCGGTCCGCCTCTACGAGAGCCTCGGGTTCGTCACCCTCGGCATCGCCCCCGGCGCCTTCCGCCACCCCGCCCTGGGAGACGTCGGCCTCCGCATCATGTGGCTGGATCTGCGATGACGGCGGGCTGGCACCCCGCCGGGGACACGGTCCGGCTCACCGGCAAGCAGGCCGTGGACCTGATCCGCGAACGCCTGCACAGCGACCGGTAATTCCACCGGGCTGGGTAGGCTGAGACATCGGGACGACTTGGGGGGTGCCGTGTTCCTCGCCCCGGCGCGGTTCGACTTCGTCGCGGGCCTGCGGTCCGCTTGGCGGGACATCCGCGAGGAATACCTCGCACTCCCCCGGGAATCGTTCGAGCCATGGGTTCAAAGGGAGATGTACGGGCAGGGTTGGAGCGTGTACGGGCTCGTCGCCTTCGGCGACCGCATCGACGAGGCGCTGGCCACCTGCCCCCGCACCGCGGCCGCGTTGGAACTCGTGCCCGGCCTGACCACGGCGGGTTTCTCCAGGTTGGCACCGGGAACGCACATCAAGCCCCACAAGGGATGGGTCACCACCGTCTACCGCGCTCACCTGGGCCTGGTCGTGCCGGACGACCGCTGCGCGCTCCGGGTTGGCGACGAGTCCCGCACCTGGGGCGAGGGCGACGTGCTGGTCTTCGACGACACCGCCGAGCACGAAGCCTGGAACAGGTCGGACCACACCCGCACCGTGCTGCTGTTCGACTTCCTCCGCCCAGGCCAACAGAAATCGGCTACCGACGAGGCCCCGCCCGAGGTCCGCGAGTTCATCCAGCAACGAACCAGGCGAGCACCCGGCACCTCCTGATCCCGAGGACCTCGACACCACCAACGGCAGCCCGCGAGGTCGTGTTCGGTGGACGGGACGGTCGGGCTCCACGAAGTGCTGTGTAGGACGCCCCGGGAGATGGCAGGCTGCGATCCGTGAACCCGATCGTCGCGCAGGTGTTGACCATCGCCGGTGTCCTGCTCGGATCAGCCGCCACGTTCATCTTCACCTCCACCATCGAACGAGCCCGCTGGCGCCGAACCCAGTCCGCCCGGTGGGACGACAAGCGCCTCCTCGCGTATTCGGAGTACGCCAACGCGGTCAAGCAGATGGTCCGACTGTGCCGTCGGATCGCGGAGACCAAGGAACTGCTGGCAACAGGGCAACCCCTAGACCTCGACACCGCGTTCACCGCCCTCGCCGAAGCGGAAACCGAACGAGCCGCCCGCTGGGAAACCGTCCTGCTCCTCGGCGATCCGACGACGATCTCCGCCGCACGGGCGTGGAGCGAGCAGGTGTGGCAACTGGAGCACATCCTCCGCGAGAAAACCCCCAGCCCAACCGCCTTCACCAACGCCTACCGCAACGCCATGCGCCTGCGCAACAACTTCTACGCCCACGCCAGAGGAGACCTCGACATCACCAGCGGCCCACTCCCCGAGCTCACCTGGAAATCCCTCGAACCCGCACCACCTTCGCCCGACCACCCCACCACGCCGTGACGACCGGTCAGCGGCAGAAGAGGACGCTCGACTGCCATGGGGCGGAGGTTGCCATGCCCGTCCGTTTTCTTCGCGAACCTGCGTACCGAGACTGGGCGTCGTGCAGGACAGCGGCTACCTCGTGGTCTCGATGAGGACGCCGCTGATGTAGCGGACGTCGCCCATGCGCAGGTCGTCGTCGTTCGGCGACAGGTTGTTGGCGGCCAGCAGGTCCCTGATGGTCACTCCGTCCAGCGTCCAGCCGAGGCCGGCGAGGTAGGGAGCCGCTTCATTGCGCTCACCGAAGTAACGCAGGTTCGCCATGCCGGGATCGAAACCTTGCGCGCGCCAGCGTGCGGAGAGGCGGTTCAAGCTTTCCCTCGTCGTGTCGTCCTCGCCCGGTTTCGGATTGGGCCTGCTCTCTGTGGCCACCCGGCTGCCCGGCGCGCTGAGCGTGGTGACGGTGTCCAACAAGCTGTCCTGCGCCTCCGGCGCCAGGTAGCCCAGCAGGCCTTCGGCGCTCCACGCGGTCGGCCGCGCCGGGTCGAAACCGGCGGTGCGCAACGCTGCCGGCCAGTCGTCGCGCAGGTCGACCGCGACCACTCGCCGTTCGGCCGTGGGCTCGGCACCCAACTCAGCCAAGGTGCGGGTCTTGAACTCGATGACCTGCGGCTGATCGAGTTCGTACACGACGGCTTCGGCCGGCCAGGGCAGCCGGTACGCGCGAGAGTCCAGCCCCGAGGCGAGGATCACGGCTTGCGTGATGCCCGCGTTCGCCGCGTCGAGGAAGAAGTCGTCGTAGAACCTGGTGCGGATCTTGGCCACGTCGATCGCCGACTGCCCGACCAGGTCGCCGGGAGGCAGTGCGCCGGTCGCCAGCCGTGTCAGGAGGTCGATACCGACCGCCCGGACGAGGGGTTCGGCGAACGGATCGTCGATCAGCGAACGATCTTCGCGGGTTGCGATCGCCCTGGCTGCCGCGGCCGCGGTGGCGGTCGTGCCGACGCTGGAGGCCAGGTCCCAGGTGTCTCCGTCGTGCCTGTGGAAAGTCATGCGCTGCCCTGTCTTTGATTCGTCCGGTCGGCTGCGGACCCGAACGCGAGCGCGGCGGAAGTGGTGGCCACGCCGGCGTCCACGACGCGATCAGCATTGGTTGGTGGACGGTAACGGACTCCCTTGTCCACCGAACTAATGTGAGAGCAGTGACCGCTCATTTGCCTCGCGACCACCGTTCCGACGCACGGGACAGCCGCGACCGCATCCTCGGCGCGGCCCGCGCGGTGTTCGGCGCCGATGGCTTGGACGTGCCGATCCGGGAGATCGCCCGACACGCCGAAGTCGGGCCCGCGACGGTCTACCGCCATTTCCCGACCAAGGAGGTGCTGGTCACCGAGGCGTTCCTCGGTCAGGCGCGCGCATGGCGATCCGTCCTGGCCGAAGGGCTCGCCGACCCCGATCCGTGGCACGGCTTCTGCCTTGTGGTCGAGAAGCTCTGCGAGCTGCAAATACGCGATCATGGCTTCATCGCGGCCGTCAAATCCGGCTTTCCGCGTGCGATGGACTTCGACGCTCTCCGCGCTTCTTCGCTGACCTCGGCGGCCGAACTGATCCGACGCGCCAAGGAGACCGGCCGCCTGCGCCCCGAGATCGTCCTGAACGACCTCACCCTCATGATCACGGCAGCCAGCGGCATCCTCGAGAGTGCACCGGCAGCACGCACCGCGGTCTCCCGACGCTTTGCCGCACTCGTGATCCGCGCGTTCCGAACCTGACCGGTGCCTTCAGCGCCGCAGCCGACGCCCAGCTCACCCGATGGAATCGAGGCCGGACACCCGGCCATCGGCAGAGGCGGACGTTCGGGGGATCGTCGACTCCCAACCGTAGTCAGAGGACTGGAGTAGGCGGCGGACAGCACGCAATCGGGCCCGCCAGCGCGGGCCCGTGTGCGTGCTGGCAAGTGCTACGAAGTGCGGCGCTGGACCTTCCCGGCCTTCAGGCACGCCGCGCAGACCTTGAGCTTGACCGGCTGGCCGTTGACGGTCGTCTTCACGGGCTGGATGTTCGGACGGAACATCCGTGCCGAGCGCCCGAGCACCCGCCGCCTCTGGGCGTTGCGCCCCAGCCGGGTGACCTTGTTGCCGAAGCCCGGCTCCTTGCCACACACGTCACAGCGTTTTGACATCAGCGTTCTCCTTGAAAAAGATCGCACGCCGACCGCCCTTCTCGATGTCGATCGAGAAGGGCGAAATGCCGCTGTGGAAGCGGTGATCGACGGCAGGGGAAACAAGGGCGGAATTCAGCGCGCAGCGTCGGGGAACCGGCCGCTGTCGCCTGCCTGATGAGGTGTCTCGACCTGTGCGCCGCCTTTAGAACATGCGGCCGACCGTAACGGCACGTCCCAGCGCGTTCAATCGGTTTACGACCTGCGTGGCACCTCGTGCTTCCGGTACGCCCGGCTCCGGCCGCCTCGCACCGGCCCGGATCATCCGCTCGTCGGCATGAGCGGATTGTCAACGGCATCTTGCTGCGATCTCTAGCCTGGTGCGCATGACGGAATCCGAGTCGCCCCGCGAGGGAATGACGATCAGTCTTCGTCTCAGGCGGGATCTGGTGATCACCGATCCCGATCGCTTCCTGGCCGCTGCTCGCCGTGCGTACCACGACCTCAATCCCGACCTGTGCGAGGCGGACGTCGCCGAGGCTGTCGGTGATGTCCAGGACGCCGTGTTCGCGCTGCTGGACCACGAGGATGGCCGCACCCTGATCTGGCCCGACATCAGGACGCCCGAGGTCGGTCATGGCGCGCCTCTACCCGGTGAGCGAGTCCTCGACCGTCCGGATGGGTTGTCGCCCGCGGGTTTGCTTCTGGAGGTCGTCCTCGACGAGCGGCAGCCGCTTCAGGACTACGGCTGCTTCCTGCCCGACGACCTGTTCGGCCAGAAGCCGAGGGGGTGAGCGGAGAGCCAATCGGTGTGACGGCGTTCCAGGGCGTCGCGTTCACCGGTTGTGGGCAGCAGTACGTCGGCGCCTCCGTCGTACGGGTGGTGGACGCGGTCGAAGAGCAGGCTGGTGATCATCATGTTGGCCGTGACGTCGTCGGCCACGGCGCGGAGCAACCCGTTTGCCAGGCCGGGCCGCCAGCGACCGCGGCCGGCGTACAGGTGGGTGTAGGTGATGAAGTCCGGGTCCGTTTCGTGCTCGTCGGCGCGTAGGGAGGTCCAGTGGCGGAGGCCGGGGTTCCAGAACGCGTGTCGCGCGGACGGCGCTGACGGGTCGGGAGTGTCCGACCAGTCGGTGGTGATGATCCGGACCTCTTGTCCGTTGAACAGTTTATCCAGGA
>DATMCA010001052.1:0-2005 GCA_035559015.1 Umezawaea sp.
GGCGTGATACCTCTGCCCACGATCCCGCACCATCTCGACTTCAACGACCTGACCCGAACAACGAGGGGAAGTGCACGGGGTTACGCGTACGGGACCTTTGCGATGGCGATCACCGCAACCAGGCCGGCAGCAACGTGGCCAACCGCCGCACCGCGCGGTGCTGCAGCGCCTTGATCGCGCCTTCGTTGCGCCCCATCCTGGCGGCCGTCTCGGCCACCGACAACCCCTGGATGAACCTGAGGGTGATGCACTCCCGCTGGTCCTCGCCGAGCTGGCCGACGCACCGCAGCAGCTCGGTGTTGGTCGCGTCGGTGAGGACCTCCTGCTCAGGGCCGCTCGCGACCTCGCGGTTGTCCGCGAGCTCGGCCGTGGTGATCTCCAGCCGGTACCGGCTCGACTTCACGTGGTCGTAGACGATGTTCCTGGCGATCGTGACGAACCACGCGCCCACGTCCCGGCCCTGGTAGCTCACCGACCCGATGCTCCGCAGCGCCCGCAGGAACGTCTCGCTCGTCACGTCCTCGGCCAGGTTGCGGTCGCCGACGCGGAACAGCACGTACCGGAAGACGACGTCCACGTACCGGTCGTAGAGCACACCGAACGCGGCCGTGTCGCCCTCCTGGGCGGCACGGACCAGGTCCCACGGCGTCTGCGCCGTGTCGATGTCCGTCTCCTCGGCCGTGGTCGACTGCCCTCCTGCGCTCCGCTGCGAGCGGAACGTCCGGATGGATCGGACGTTGTTCGCGCGTCCCCTGGACATCATCGGGTAGCGGCTCCTCCACAGGATCGCCGTGGCGAGAGCATACGGGTTGTTACTCCTTAGTAGGTAGCGGTGGGCCGTCACGGTTCCGCGACGTACGAGCCATGCCTACATGACTGGAGCCATGCGTGACAGACTGCGACGAGCGGTAAGAGTGTTCATCAGGAGGCCACCTTGACCGAGTCTGCCCGCAACGTCGCCGACCTGGTCAGCGCTTCGGCGCTGCGCGGGCCGCAGCACGCCGCGTTGATCGACGTGGCGAGCGGCGCGCAGTACACCTGGGGGCAGGTGGACGCGGCGGTGAACGCGCAGGCCCGAGCGCTGGTGGACGCGGGAGTCGCACCCGGTGACCGGGTCGTAGTACGCCTGCCCACCGGCCCGGAGTTCTGCGTCGCCGTGTTCGGAGTGCTGAGGGCGGGCGGTGTGGTCGTTCCCGCCGGGCCCGGTCAGCCGCTGCGGGAACTCGAACGACTCGTCTCGGACAGCGGCGCCCGCCTCCTGCTCGGGGACGGCGGCGGTGCCCAGATCGCGGTGATGGGGCCGCCCGCGCTGGTGGTCTCGGACGAGCTGGAGTTCACGCCCGTCGGCGGTGGCGAGGACCTGGCCGTGCTCGGGTACACGTCGGGGACGTCCGGTGTGCCGCGCGGGGCGATGCTGACGCACCGGGCGTTGTTGGCGAACGTGGGTCAGTGCGCTGATCTGAGGCCTGCTCCGGTCACGGCCGGGGATCGGGTGTTGCTGGCCCTGCCGCTGTTCCACGTCTACGGGTTGGGGCCGGGGCTGTTCCAGGTGGCCGGGGCCGGGGCGACCGCTGTGCTGTTGGAGAGGTTCGACGCCGAGGCGGCGTTGGACGCGGTGCGGGAGCACCGGATCACGACGATCGTGGGCGTGCCGCCCATGTACCAGGCCGTGTTGGCTCTGCCTGCCGCTCGGTTGGGTGAGAGCTTGTCGACGGTGCGGTTGTTCACGTCCGGGGCGGCGCCGTTGTCCAAGGGTGTGCTGGACGCGATGCGTAATGCCGTGGGGTTGCCCATCTATGAGGGGTACGGGTTGACGGAGACCGGGCCGGTGCTGACGTCGACGCTGGTGGGGGGTTTTCCGAAGCCTGGATCTGTGGGGAGGCCGTTGCCGGGGGTTGAGCTGCGGTTGGTGGACACGGATGGGCGTGTGCTGGATCAGGACGAGGATGAGCCCGGGACCGGGTTGGTGTCGGTGCGTGGGGCGAACCTGTTCTCGGGGTATTGG
>DATMCA010001053.1:0-4646 GCA_035559015.1 Umezawaea sp.
AGGACACCTGCCACTGCTGGGGCGGCGCGGCGGAGACCCTCGAAGACTCCACCGCCGACTTCGCCCTCGCGGACTGGGCTGCTCGCCTCGGCGAGGACGACATCCGCGCCCAGCTCCTCCCGCGCGCGAGCTGGTGGCGCAACACCTTCAACCCGTCGGCGGCCGGATCCGGTTACCAGCAGGCGAAGAACGCCGACGGCACGTGGGTCTGGCCGTTCACCCCGTCCTCGGACACCGGCTTCGCCCAGGGCAGCAGCGCCACCTACACCTGGATGGTCCAGCACGACGTCTCCGGCCTCGCGAACGCCATGGGCGGCAAGGCCGAGGCCGCGACCCGCTTGGACGACTTCTTCCACAAGCCGGACGGCTCCTGGGCCACCGGCGGCGACGGCCTCCGCTACGACCCGACGAACGAGCCGGGCATCCACACCCCGTGGCTCTACAACGCCCTCGCCCAACCGTGGAAGACGCAGCAGACCGTTCGCGCCATGGCGAGCCTCGTCTACAAGACCGGCCCTGGAGGACTGCCGGGCAACGACGACCTCGGCACCATGTCCGCCTGGTACGTCTTCGCCGCGCTGGGCGTCTACCCGCAGACCCCAAGCCGCGCCGAACTCCTCCTGTCCAGCCCGACCTTCCCCAGGACGTGGATCAACCGCGGCGGCAGGACCATCGTGATCACCACCCCGAACGCCTCACCGGACAACGTCTACGTCCAGGGCGCCAAGCTCAACGGCAGGCCCCACACCAGGTCCTGGCTCCCGGAGACGGTCGTCGACCGGGGCGGTGACCTGACCGTCGACGTGGGCCCGACCCCGAACACGACCTGGGGCACCACCGACCTCCCGGTCGACCACGTCCCCGCCGCCGCGACCCCCGTGCCCAACCTTCCGGAGGCCTGCACCCCGTCCGGCCCCCAGTGCGCACACGACCTCCGCACGCAGTCCGATGTGGATGGAGCGGCCACCGCGGACGCCAAGCAGCAGGGCAACCTCGACGGCAAGGGCTGGAGCTTCCCCGCCGAACAACTCCCCGCGGCGGGCGTGCGGACCGTGGCCGGCCTCGACTACCTGATCCCCGCCACCACGGGCACCACCCGCAACTTCCTCACCCTGCGGGGCCAGCGCACCTACCTGACCCCGAACAGGTACACGAGGCTCGACCTGCTCACCACGGCGGTCAACGGCGACCAGCAGGCCGACGTCACGATCACCTACACCGACGGCTCCACGTCCACCGCGAAGCTGGCCGTCACGGACTGGGCGGCGGCCGGCGGGGCGAAGTTCGGCGAGGACACGGCGATCACCGCCACCACCCGCTACAACGTCAACGGCACGGCGGACGGCCGCACGGTCCGGATCTGGCACGTCGCCGTACCGCTGGACCCGACCCGCGCCACAGCGTCGTTCACCACGACCCCCAACCAGAACCTCAAGGTCCTGGCCTTGAGCGCGACCTAGTCCGGCGGGTACTGGAACACCTCGTCGAGCGTCACCCCGAACACCCTGGCGATCTTGAACGCGACTTCGAGCGACGGCGAGTACTTGCCCTGCTCGATCGCGTTCACGGTCTGCCGGGTGACGCCGATGCGCTCGGCGAGCACGCCCTGGCTCATCTCGGCCGCGTCGAAGCGCAGGGCCCTGATCCGGTTGGTGACCAGGGTCGGTTTCGGCACAGTCAGGCTCCCCGCCGGTAGAGCACGATCTTCCTCGTCCCGTCGGTGACCTCGGCGAGGACCCACGCGAGCAGCAGCGCGTGGGCGATGTAGAACGGGGAGGACTCTGCCATGGCCAGTGCGATGCCCGCGAACGCCCCCACCGCGAGCACGTACCCGCCGACCCGGCCGCCGCGCAGGGCGATCAGGGCGTCGCGCTCGTCGTGCGCACCGGCCTCCTTGGGCTTCAGCACCGCGAACGCGATGTGGCTGATGACCGTGAGCACCACGAGGGGCACGACGGTGAACACCAGCAGCGGCTGGTAGACGACCTGGTCGGCCGCGGTGGAGGCCAGCCACCGCGCCACGACGAAGAAGTACACCCCGAACACGACCACGTGCGCGCCCGTGGTCGCGATCACGCTCTTCTCCTCGAACGGCACGGCCGACCCCTGTCTGTCCAAAATCTTTGACAGGTCTGACCGTAGGTCGCGCTCGTCGAGGTGTCAATAAAGTTTTACACCCGGTGGAGTGACACGTCCGCGAGGTCGTGCCCGTGCTCGCGCGCGCTCCGCTCCGCCGCTGCCCGGACCTCCGCCGCCAGTCCCCGCAGCGACTCCATCTGCGGCGACACCTCGGCGAGCGTCAGCTCCGACTCGACCACCCTCAGGTCCAGCTCCCACACGTCGGCGAGAACGCGCCGCATCCACCCGGTGGCGTGGTCCCAGCCCTCGCGGGGCGTGCCCGGTCCGTAGCCGCCACCGCGCACCGTCACGAGCACGGCCGGCTTGCCCTTGGTGGCCGGCGTGCTCCCCGCGGCCATCCGCGGGTCGGTGACGACCAGGTCCACCCACGTCTTGAAGTGCTGCGAGACGCCGAAGTTGTACAGCGGCACGGCGAACAGCAGCGCGTCGGCGTCGACCAGCTGGTCGACGGCCTCGGTGGCCAGTGCGACGGCTTGCCGCTGCTCGGGGGTCTGGTTCTCCGCGGGGGTGTACGGCGCGGTCACCGCCGTCGCCCACGCCGTGGCCGGGATCGGGTCGACGCCGATGTGCCGGGTGGTCACCGCGGCGTTGGGGTGGGCCGACCTCCACTCCTGCTCGACGATGTCGGCGATCTCGCGGCTGTGCGAGCCCTCGACGCGGATGCTCGCGTCCAGGCGGAAGAGCGACATGGTGACTCCTAGTGGTTCCCGATGGGTAGTGATGCACTAGTTGCTAGCACTTCACTAGTCACTATGAATATACGAGTACCAAGGTGGAAGCAAGCGGCGGGGTACTATGGCGTGCGTGACACCACCGGAGCCGAGTGCCCTTCAAGAGGCTCATGACGTGCAGGTATGCGACGTTTCGCTGCGGCGCGCCTTCAGCTTCCTCGGCAAGCGGTGGAACGGCGTGATCATCGCGACGATCGGTGCGCTCGGCCCCGTCGGCTTCGCCGACCTGAAGCGCGCGGTCACCGGCATCACCGACTCGATGCTGTCCGACCGCCTCACGGAACTGGCCTCGATCAGCGTCGTCGTGCGCTCGGTGACCACCTCGAAGCCGCCTGCGGTGACGTACGAGCTCACCGAGGAGGGCAAGCGCCTGCTCCCGGTGTTCGACCAGCTCGCCCGCTGGGCCCACGGCAACCTGGCGGAGTGCGCGGGGGGCCGGTAGTTCGGCGCCCCGGAGCCGTCTCGGGCTCGTGTGCGGGCGTTCCGACCGTTCCGCCGTCGTTCGCGCGCCGGTACCGTGGCGGGTGTGATGTCCGGGCGTGTCCTGGGCGTGCGCCGTCGCACGAAACCCGAGGAGGACCGCGACCCGCACGTGCCGGCGTTCCGGCTCGCCCCGAGCGTGTGAGAGGGGGTGAGGTTCCATGACCACCCCGATGCAGACCGGCGACGTGATCGCCGTGTCCGTGACCAAGGTCCTGCCGTTCGGCGTGCTCGTCGAAACTCCGGCAGGCGTGCCCGGACTCGTGCGGTCCGCGACGGCCGAGGTCGGCCAGGTCGTCGACGTCCGCGTCGTCGAGTTCGACGGCCGGCGGTTCAGCGCCGGCACCGTCTAGGGAATCCGGCCGGGTATCAGCGTCACGGGTGCCCGGCCGGGCCTTGCGCGAGACGGCTGGGCCGGCCGTCGAGGGTCGTCACCGGCGTCGAGCGCCGGGTCGGCGGTCTAGATGTCGGCGCGGCCGTCCACGAGCCACTCCAGCTCCGTGGTCCACTCCAACTCGCCGGCGTCGACCAGGCTCGGCTCCTGGCCCAGCGGCATGACCTCCTGGGTGTAGTGCAGGAACTGCTCCACCCAGGTCACGGACAGCCGCAGCGTCAGGTCGGCGGCGGGCGAGTCGAGTTCCAGCGACGTCACCAGCCCGTGCCGGACCCGGACGTCGCCGATGCCGCCGCCGTCGACCAGCAGTTCGCGGGCGAAGACCCACTCCGACGCTTCGCCGGTCTCGTCGTCGTGCACGAGGAGCGTGATCGCGTACGGGTCGGTCGTGTTCCAGCTCAGCGAGGCGAGCGACCCGGAGCTGGACCGCCCTTCCCCGCCCCTCTCGGTGATGGCGGTCTTGGTCGTGGTCCCGGTGACGCAGTGGCGGTCGTCGATGCCGAAGCGGCACAGCCACTGGTGAGCGTCGCCTTCACGGTGCTGGTACGCGTGAGGGTCGTCGATCATGGGATCCGTCCTTCCGAGAGGAGCAGCGAGCTGTTCTCTACCCCCAAGACGTGCGTGGTTCCTCCAGGGTGCCTCCCGTGATCTAAACGCGACATAACTTTAGGGGTACTAAGGGGCGAACTGGGGTGCCCGAGTGCCTGAAAAAGGCCATTCACCTGCGGTGATGTCGCACTGGGTCAATGCCTGACGACTTGGTGTCGGAGTCGAAAAAAACGCATTCACGTTATTCTCACGAACCAACCGATCGGTCTGCGTGCGCGAGTTGTTCGTTCATGATGAGGAACGCCCCGAGCCCGTGGAAGTCGTTCACCGCACGCGGTCGGTCCAGGTAGTAG
>DATMCA010001054.1:0-2525 GCA_035559015.1 Umezawaea sp.
CGCCGCACACCTGGGCGAGCACGACACGGCCCGCGGCCACTGCCAGGCCGCTCTCGTCCTGCTCCGCCGCCACCACGACCCCCACGGCGAGGCGGCCGTCCTGGACAGCCTGGGGTACATCGACCACCACTCCGGTCACCAGCACCAGGCCATCCACCACTACCGACAAGCCCTCACCCTGTACCGCACCCTCGGTCACAGCTACGAGGTCGCCAACACCCTCGACAACCTCGGCCACCCCCACGCCGCCCTCGACCACCACAGCCGAGCCCGCGAGGCATGGCGGGAAGCGCTGGAGCTGTACCGGGACCAAGGCCGTGACACCGACGCCGCGCGCGTGCGACGACAACTCGACGACCTCGACACCCGCCGCCACGACGTCGACCAGCCACCCCAGGACACCGAAACCGCCGACTAGACTTCCCGGCGCTCTGCGCGCAAAAGCACCCCGTACGCAGATCGGCCTCCGCGGATTGGGGTTCAGCACGCGACGGTCTGGTCCACAACGATCGTTGTGGACCAGACCGGAAAGCGTGGGTCAAGCGCGCGAGGTCATGCCGAATCGGTTGCGAATTCCGATTTCGGTTCGACAGGAGATCAGCGCGGGGTTCCTATTATCCGAATTCCACTCCCTTCTCCGGGGAAAGGCGGGGATCTGCCTGTGTGCGAACGTCGATCGGGTAGGACCGCGAGTTGTGGGAAACGCTGTCGACGGTCCACCCGTCGGTGATCACCGAACTGCCTGCCAGGCACACCAGGTGGCCGGCGACGTCGGCAGGCATCGGCCCGGTCGGCTCAGACCCGTTCAACGGTCGGCCGTGCGGCCTTGAGCCCGCTGACCACCTCGTACAGCAGAGCCGCCGCCAGGCCGCCCACGATCGGACCGACGAGGTAGACGACCAGGTGCGACCAGGCGACCTCGCCGCCCGTGACGGCGAGCACCAGGTCGGGGCCGAGCGTCCGGGCGAAGTTGACCGAGGCGCCGGTGAGCGGCCCGATCGCCATGATCTGGACGGCCAACGCCAGTCCGATGCCGAAGCCGACCACACCCCTGGGCGCCGACGGCGATACGGCCAGCGCGTAAACGGCGGTGACCAGCAAGAACGCGCCGAACGCCTCGGCGAGCAGGCCCTGCCCGACGTTCACGCCCTGGGCGAGGGTCGTCGCACCGAGTCCGCCCGTCGTGCCCGAGCCGGCGTAGGCGAGGTGGATGACGGTCGCGCCGAGCGTGCCGCCGAGCAGTTGCGCGAGGACGTAGGCGGGCACCTCGCGCCAGGGGAACCGGGCCCTGGCGGCCAGGGCGACGGTGACGGTCGGGTTGAAGTGGCCGCCGGAGGCCGAGCCGAACGCGTAGATGGCCACGGCGAGGGCGAGCCCGTGGGCGAGCGCCACCACGAGCAGTCCCGGTCCGCCCGCTTCGACTCTGGCCACGGCCGCCGCGGCGCCGATGCCGAAGAGGCACAGGATGGTCGTTCCGGCGAGTTCGGCGAGCAGTCGGCGCGCCAACGGCGTCTCCATGCAAGGAGTCCTTTCGGTTCCGGTGTGGGACGACTCCTATCCTCGCGGAGAATGGCTGAGTGGGGTGACCGCCAAGTTGACCAAGGCGGCCTTACGTGTTCCTTACGAAACCCGCCTGGTGCTGGGAATCAATCGAACGGATGGATTTCGGACATTGTGGCGGACATTCGATTCACCAGCAGTCGGCGCCGGATTTCCCGGGTCGATCCCCGGTGACCAGCGCCCGGTCCAACCAGTAGTCGACTCGAACCGCGGGCAGTCTCGGAGATGAGGTCGTCAGCCGGCGCCGTGCCCGGCGAAAGCCCTCACGTGCTCAACCACGTCGTTCGCGATGACCGTGATCAGCCGGCGACCATCCAGTCCGACAAATGGACATCCCTCCGGCCCCTCCCGCAAGGTCGGCGACTCGTCGCCGGGCGCGAGCCACAGCACCTTGCCCGCCCGGAGCCACGGTTCGAGCTCGAAGTCGTACTGCGACACCCTCGGCCGATCCCAGGCCCACCCCCGGTTGACCCCATCGCGGTACACCGGATACGTGTTGGCACCCCAGAGGTTCACCAGCGGGACGCCCTCGGGCTTGGGACCGAAATAGCTGATCGCCCAACCGGTGTGCTCACCCACGCGCACCTCGGCGATCACCGCCCGCACGCCAGGGTTGTCGAGGATCCGGGGCACCACGAACGGCACGTCCGGCCCCGGGACGACCGCGAACGGAGGGTGCTCCAGTTCGCCGGCCGGCCGCAACGCGCCGGTCATGGCCAACCAGCCAGGAGGCAGCGCCTGAGGCGGGCGGCGGATCGAGTTCAGGTAGTCCCAGAAACGTCCGTCGAGGCCGAACACGTCGATCGGCCAGCGCACCAGCTCGCCGCTGTCCGGGCAACGCGCGACGACGACCTCGGGCAGCAGTGCCCGGTACCGGTGGTTGACGTCGCGGACGCGGTTGGGGTCCGGCGAGTCCTGCCCGAGCAATCGGAAGCTCTCGGCCATCAGCCGTGCTCGCTCTGCGG
>DATMCA010001055.1:0-5228 GCA_035559015.1 Umezawaea sp.
AGGCCATCACCCGGATCTGCGCCAACACCAGGGGGGTGCTCACCGAGGACCTGTGGCGGCGGCACCTGCCGCAGCTGAGCTACGACCCGCCCTGCCCGTAGCACGGGCCACCCAGCGGTACACGGGTCGCGCACCGCGCAGGCCGACGGCGTCGAGCCGCCCCGGACGACCAGCATCCGGGGCGGCGGCCCGCAGTGACGCGAACCGCGGGGTGCGCGGCGGTCGTCGATCCGGGGTGCGGCACCCACCGGGTGACCGGGGGTTCCGGCCCACTCGGCCGGCACGGTGGTGAGCACGGACAACGGGGATGCGAACGCTTCCCCGGCCCTGCGGCGCGCGGCTTTTCCAACCCAGCGCGAGTGACCACTCACCCACGGTGAGGAGGAATCCGGGCCGACCGGGTGCCGAAGCCACTTCAGTGCGAATAGCGGTCGGGCTCAAGCCGTCTGCGTAGGGTCCGGATCATGCGTCTTCTCGCCAGGGTCGGCAGCCCGCACACCGCGGCCGCGGTCGTCACCGCCATCACCGCGCTCTACCTGCTCCTCGTCGTGTTCGGCAACATCACCGACTACGGGACGAACCGCGCGTTCGTGGAGCACGTCTTCGCGATGGACACCACGTTCCAGTCGCCGGACACGGCGTGGAGGGCGATCACCTCGCCCGTGCTCGTGACGATCGCCTACGTCCTGATCATCGCGTGGGAGGCGGTGACCGCGCTGGTGCTCCTCGCCGGTGTCGTGGCGTGGGTCGGGGTCATCTTCAAGGGCCGGGACGCGACCACCGCGAGGCAGTGGTCGTCGGCGGGCCTGGTGATGCAGCTGCTGCTGTTCGGCGGCGGGTTCATCGCCATCGGCGGCGAGTGGTTCGCGATGTGGCAGTCGAAGTCCTGGAACGGTCTCCAGGCCGCGTTGCAGAACTTCGTCATCGCCGGGCTCAGCCTGGTCCTGGTCTACGTGACGAGCCGCGAGAAGGCCTGATCCGCACTCCCCTCGCCTTCGCGGGCGAGGGGTTCACAGGTCGATCAGCACCGACGGGCACCCGAGGTGCGCGCCCGTCGCGGCGTCCGCGCCCGAGGTGCGCCACCAGTCCGCCAGCTCCGGCGTGTCCACCCCGTCGACGAGCACCGTCGCGCCCGCCAGGTGCGCGACCGCGACCAGGTCGGCCAGCACGCGGGTCGTGATCGGGTTCCGCTCCGCGCACACGGCCCACCTCGGGATCCGGACCTCCCGCACCGGCAGCGCCTCCAGGCAGGCGAACTCGCCCGCGGCACCGGTGAAGCGGCCCATCGCCGTCCGCACGCCCGCGTCGGCCAGCACCGTCACGTTGTCCACGGCGTCGTCGTGGTCCGCGACCAGCAGCGCCGACGGAACCCCCAGCCGCAGCGCGCCGGCGGGCAACCCGGTGTCCGCGAGGACCCGCAGCACGTTGCCGACCAGGTCCGGGTCGATCGCCTGGCTCACCGACAGCCCCACCGACAGCGGCAGGTCGTCACCGGTGCGCTGGCGCCACCACCGGAGCTGCTCGGCCGCGCCGCGCAGCAGCCACGTGCCGAGCGGCAGCATCAACCCGGTCTCCTCGGCCAGCTCCACGCACCGCTCGTGCCCGATCTCGCCGTGCTCGGGGTGCGTCCAGCGGAGCAGCGCGGTGAGGCCCGTGGTCGTGCCGTCGACGAGCGAGCGCTCGGGCTGGAAGACGACGTCGATCTCGCCGGACTCCCACGCGCCGGGCATGACGGCGGCCAGCGCGAGCCGCGCCCGGTCGGCCGCGTCGCGGGAGGCGTCGTACAGGCCCCACTGCCTGCGGCCGCTCTTCTTGGCCCGGCGCAGCGCCATGTGCGAGGCGCGCAGCAGCTCGGTCGGGTCGAACCCCGGTGACGGCCGGTCGACCACGCCGATGCACGCGGACACCGCGATCCCCTGGCCGTCCACGTACACGGGTTCGGCCAGCTCGTCGTTGATCCGGCCGATCGTGGTAACCACGTTCGGCGTGTCCGGGCCGTTCTCCACCAGCACCGCGAACTCGTCGCCGTCCAGCCGCGCCACCATGGCCTTCTCGGTGGCGAACACCAGGCGCAGCCGGTTCGCGACCGACTTGAGCAGCTGGTCGCCGACCCGGCGGCCGAGCCCGTCCGTGACGACGGAGAACACGTCCAGGTCGAGGTGGTAGAGCGTCACCCCCGTCACCGGGTTCGCCAGCGGGAGCGTGGTCTCCAGCCGGGTGGTGAAGAACTGCCGGTTCGGCAGGCCGGTGAGGGCGTCGTGCAGCGCCTGGTGGGTGAGCTGGCTGCCGAGCAGCGTCAGCTCGCTGATGTCCTCGACGATCGTGACGAACCGCCCCGGCTCGCCCTCCGCGTCCCGCAGCAGCGCCACGGCGAGCGTGCCGCGCACGACCTCGCCGTCCTTGCGGATGAGCCGGGGTCGCAGCGGTACCCGCTGGTGCACGCCGTCGAGCAGGTCGCGGAACGCGGCGAGCAGCTCCTCCACGTCCTCCTCGTGCACGAGCGACTGGAGGGAGAGGCCCTCGAACTCCTCGGCCTCGCGGTCGAGGATCTCCGCCAGCGCCGCGTTGGCCCGCACGAACGTGCCGTCCAGCCCCGTCACGGCGATGCCGCTGGCGGACGACGTGAACACCTCGTCCGCCAGCGCCTCGCTCACCTTGAGGTTCCACTGCGCGGCCTTCGCCGCCCGGAGCAGCGCCTGGCTCACGCTCTCCTGCTGTTCGAGCACCATCTGCTGGACGGCCTCGACGTACCCGGCGGCGACCGACCCCAGGACCGCCATCACGCGCTTGGTGTGCCCCTCGACGCCCTGGAGCTCGGCCGACGCGAGCAGCGCCCCGCCCAGCAGCGCCAACGACTTCCGCAGGCTCGCGGGCCCGGTGCAGCGCAGGTCGACCAGCCGCGTGCCGACGACGGAGGCCTGCTCCGGCGTGAACGGCTCGGACACCACCGCGTCGTGCAGCCGGTGCACGAGCTGGCGCAGGTCGTGCACCAGTTCCTCGGCGGACATCGGGACGTACGCCGTCGACCTGATGGCGACCGCCCACTTCCGGGCGAGCTTCCGCCGCTCCCGTCTACCGACGCCGGGAGCTGTCCGCTCATCTTCGGGGAGAGCCGCGCTCATGCCACCTTGTCCGCTGCGGGGACCGTTCTCGACGCGACGACACGTCTCCAACCAGGTCCGAGCCGACGCGGAACCTTACCCGCGAGAGCTGTGAGCCGCCTATGGATGTCGCCCGTGCGAGTGGATTTCACCTGCTCGGCGGTCATCAACCGCCCCGGAGCACCGACCGGTGCTCGTCTGAGTAGTCCACGCCCCCGCACCTCGCCCGCACGGCTCAACCCTGCCGGGTCGCCCTCTCCACGACCTCCACCCACTCGTCCCCGCAGACGTCCAGGTCGACCTCCCGCACCTTCACCGCGATCCCGTTGCGCAGCGCCAGGACGAACATCGCCATCACGTCCGCGTCGAACTCCCGGAACTCACCGCGCCTCTGCCCCTCGCGCAGCAGGGCGGCCAGCGCCAGGTGGTCCGAGTCGGCACCGTCGCGAACGGTCACGTGGTCCCGCAACCGCACCAGCGCCACCAGGTGGTCCGGGTGGAGGCGCAGGAACTCCACGTTCGCCAGCAGGAACGTCCGCAACTCCTCGGCGGCCGTCCCACCGACGTCCACCCGCTCCAGCACGAACCCCCCGAACACCGCCAGGATCTCCTGGAACACCTCGTCCACGAGTTCCTGCTTGCCCGCGAAGTGGTACGAGATCAACCCGGTGCTGCTCAACGCCGCCCGCGCCGCGATCTGCTTGAACGAGGCCCCCGCGTAACCCAACTCGGCCACCGTCCGAACAGCCGCCTCAACGATCTGCGCCCGCCGCGCCCGCTCCGTCACGGTCAGCTCACCCGAGCTGGACTTTGCTCGCATGAGCAAAACATAGCCGGATCCGAGCAACTTCGACTTTCACCCGACGGACTTCCCCTCCCCCGGACGACTATGGGTTGTGAGCGAACCGCGGGCGCACCCGGATCCGGCGTTCGCGCTGCTGGAGCTGTACGAGGCAGCGCTGCCCCAGGTCTACGGCTACCTGCTGCCCAGGTGCGGCAACCGCACGCAGGCGGAAGAACTGACGTCGGAAACCTTCCTGGCAGCGGTCAAGGCAGCCCGCGAAGGCGGCCCGGTCAGCACCCCGTGGCTCATCGGCATAGCCAGGCACAAACTCGTGGACCACTGGCGCCGCCAGGAACGCGAACAACGCGGCCTGCGCCTCCTCTACGAGGACCCCTTGAACGACCCCTGGGACAGGGAAATAAACGCCCTACAGGCTCAGGCAGTACTGGCTGAACTGGCCGCCCACCACAGAAGCGCTCTGACCCTGCGCTACCTGGACGGCCTACCGGTAGCAGAGGTCGCCAAACACCTGGACCGCACCATCCACGCCACAGAAGCCCTGCTCACCAGAGCAAGAACCGCGTTCAAACGAATCCACAACGGGGGGCACCGATGACCGACCCGTTCAAGGCCCTCCGCCTACCACCAACCCCAATGAACCCGGACCCGGCCTTCGCAGCACAACTACGCGACCAACTGGAACAAGCCGTACTGGAACCGGAGCAAAAAACAATGACCACCCACGCGGAAACAAAACTCTCCACCCTAACGCCCTACCTGGCAGTGACCGACGCACGAGCAGCAATCACGTTCTACGTAGAAGCCCTGGGCGCAGCACAACAGGGCCAACCAATCATCATGGACGACGGCAAGGTAGGCCACGCGGAACTGACCTTCGGCGACGCCACAATCATGCTCGCAGAAGAATTCCCAGAACTAGGCCACACAGCCCCCACAACCAGCTACCCGTCCTACCGCCTGGAAGTACCGGACGTGGACACGACCATCACCCGCGCAGTAGCACGCGGAGCGGAACTACTACGCCCGGCAACCAACACCGACCACGGCAAGACCGGCACAATCCTCGACCCCTTCGGCCACCGCTGGCTACTGGCAGAAGCAACTCCAGCACCAAAAACCCCAGCCCCTGCCCCATCCCACGGCGAACTCGGCTACCACACCTTCCAGGTACCAGACGCAGAAGCGGCAAAAACCTTCTACGGAGCACTACTGGGCTGGCACTTCACCCCCGGCCGAGTAGAAAATGGCTGGCAGATCGAAGGCACAGGCGGCATGGCAGGCCTCTGGGGCGGCCAAGGACAAACCGGCTGGAAACTCATGTA
>DATMCA010001056.1:0-2040 GCA_035559015.1 Umezawaea sp.
TCTGGATGGCACGCACGGGTTTCAGGCCTCCTGTCCGGTCGCGAAAGCGCCGGGGTCGACGGGCATCCGCTCGCCGGTCGCGGACCGCGGACCGGGAGCGTTGCGGAAGGTGAACGGCTGCGACTCGCGGCCGGGGACGACGAACCAGCACTCGCCGGTGCCGGTCGACTCGGCGATCGACATGAAGGCCGTGACGACGTCGGAGACCTCCAGGATCGGCAGGTTCGTGGCGTCCAGGGTCGCGCGGAACGGCTTGATGATGGCGGTGTCGGCGAACGACGGGCACAGGGCGTTGACGCGCACGCGGTCGCGGACCAGCGACGGTGCCAGCGAGCGCACGAGTCCGACGACGGCGGTCTTGTTGGCCCCGTAGACCGGGTCCATCGGGGTCGGCGTGATGCCCGCCATGCTCGCCGTCGCGATGATCTGGCCGTGGCTGGCGCGCAGCGCGGGCAGTGCGGCGTGCACGCCGTAGACCACGCCGTCGAGGTTGATGCCCATCACGCTGCGGTAGCGCTCGGGGTCGAAGTCGTCACCGAGGCCGAACCCGGTGGAGATGCCCGCGTTCAGCGCGATGAGGTCGAGCGCGCCGAACCGCTCCACGGTCGCCGCGACGGCCGCCTTGCTGTGCTCGGGGTCGCGCACGTCGCAGTGCACGTACAGGCCGTCGACCTCGTCGGCGATCACCTTGCCCCGGTCGCCGTCGATGTCGGCCACGACGACGCGCGCGCCCGCCTCGGCGAGGCGCCGGGACACGCCCGCGCCGATTCCGTTCGCCGCACCGGTGATCAGCGCGACCTTGCCCTCGAACCTGCGGTCCTCCACCGGAACAACTCCCTCGTGACTACATTCCGACCAGTCGGTATGGTTCTGGCAACATGCTATGCCGTCAAGCTGGCGCGAGCCAGTCCGCGCGGAGTACTTTCTAAGCGCTTGCTTAGCTCTCGTTCAAGGAGGAACCAGTGGCTGCAGAAACCGCTTCGCGGGTAGCGATCGTCACCGGCGCGGCACGTGGCATCGGCGCCGCGACCGCGTGGCGGCTGGCGCAGGACGGCTTCGCCGTGGCCCTGCTCGACCTCGACGTGGAGAGCTGCGCCGACGCCGCCGAGAAGATCAACGCCTCCGGTGGCCGCGCCCTCGCCGTGGCGCTGGACGTCAGCGACTCGGCGCAGGTCACCGAGGTCGTGCAGAAGGTCGCCGACGAGCTGGGCGCCCCGACCGTCCTGGTGAACAACGCGGGCATCCTCCGGGACAACCTGCTGTTCAAGATGACCGACGACGACTGGGACGCGGTCATGAACGTCCACCTGCGCGGCGCGTTCCTGATGAGCCGCGCGGTGCAGAAGTTCCAGACCGAACAGGGCTGGGGCCGCATCGTCAACCTGTCCAGCACGTCCGCGCTGGGCAACCGCGGCCAGGCCAACTACGCCACGGCGAAGGCGGGCCTCCAGGGCTTCACCAAGACGCTGGCCATCGAGCTCGGCAAGTTCGGCGTGACCGTGAACGCCATCGCCCCCGGTTTCATCGCCACCGAGATGACCGCGGCGACCGCGGCCCGGATCAAGGTGGACTTCGAGGACTTCAAGAAGGCCGCCGCCTCCCAGATCCCGGTCGCCCGCGTGGGCACCCCGGACGACATCGCGCACACCGTGTCGTTCCTGGTCAGCGACGGCGCCGGATTCGTGTCGGGCCAGGTCATCTACGTCGCCGGCGGACCGAAGGACTGAGGGGGCCACCGATGCGCACATTCGCTTCCCTGGACGAGTACACCGAGGCCAAGGGCGAACACCTCGGCCACGGCGAGTGGCACGAGATCACCCAGGACGAGATCAACCTGTTCGCCGACGCCACCGGCGACCACCAGTGGATCCACGTGGACGTGGAGCGGGCCAAGAAGGAGCTGCCGGGGGGCAAGACCATCGCCCACGGCTACCTCACGCTGTCGCTCCTGCCCCGCCTGGCCCCGACCCTCATGAAGGTGGAGAAGCGCCGCCGCGGCGTCAACTACGGGTCCAATCGCGTGCGGTTCACGGCGCCGGT
>DATMCA010001057.1:0-4455 GCA_035559015.1 Umezawaea sp.
CGAGACGCAGATCGCCGCGCTCCGCATCAAGACGCGCTCGCCGCGCGCCCTCGCCAACGAGCTTTCCGGCGGCAACCAGCAGAAGGTCGTCATCGGCAAGTGGCTCCTCGCCGACCCGAAGGTGCTCGTCCTGGACGAGCCGACCAGGGGCGTCGACGTCGGCGCGAAGGTCGAGATCTACGAGCTGGTCAACCGGATGACCGCGGCCGGGCGGGCCGTGCTGCTGGTGTCCAGCGACCTCCCCGAGGTGATCGGGATGAGCGACCGGATCGTCGTGATGGCGCACGGCCGCGTGGCGGGCGAACTCCCCGCCGTCGGAACCACCCAGGACCAGGTGATGGCATTGGCCGTTCAGGAGATCCCCGCATGACGAGCACGCTCGACGCCCGGAAGGTCCTGTCCGAGAACGGCGCGCTCGGCGGGCTGCTGGTGCTCGTCGTGGCGCTGTCGATCCTCGCGCCGTCGTTCCTCAGCGCCCAGAACCTGCTCAACGTCGGCGTGCAGGCGGCAGTGGTCGCGGTGCTCGCGTTCGGCTCGACGTTCGTCATCGTGTCCGGCGGCATCGACCTGTCCGTGGGCAGCGTCGCGGCCCTGTCGGCGATGGTCGGCGCGTGGAGCTCGACCGAGGCAGGGCTGCCCGGTCCGCTCGCGCTGCTGCTGGGCCTGGCCACGGGTGTGGTCGCGGGTCTCGTCAACGGCGCTCTGGTCAGCTACGGCCGCCTGCCCGCGTTCATCGCCACGCTGGCGATGCTCAGCGTGGCCCGAGGCTTGACGCTGGTCGTCTCCCAGGGCACCCCGCTGGCCACGCCCGACGTCGTCAGCGAACTCGGCTCCAACCTCACCCCGTTCCTCCCCGTCCCGCTGCTGGTGATGCTGGTGTTCTTCGGCCTCACCGCGTTCGTGCTGACCCGCACCTACCAGGGCCGCGCGATGTACGTCATCGGCGGCAACGAGGAAGCGGCCCGGCTGTCCGGCATCGACGTCCGCAAGCAGAAGCTCGTCGTCTACGCGCTGTCCGGCCTGTTCGCGGCCGTCGCCGGGATGCTCCTCGCGGGTCGGCTCGCCTCCGCCGGACCGCAGGCCGCGGTCGGCTACGAACTCGACGCCATCGCGGCCGTCGTCATCGGCGGCGCCTCGCTGTCCGGCGGTGTCGGCAAGGCGTCCGGCACGTTGATCGGCGCGCTCGTGCTCGCCGTCCTCCGCAACGGGCTCAACCAGTTGCAGGTCTCCCCGTTCTGGCAGCAGGTCGTGATCGGCGTCGTCATCGCGCTCGCCGTGCTGCTGGACACCCTCCGCCGCCGCAGCACCCGCTAGGAAAGGAACCACCATGGACCTCCGCTACAAGGCCGCGCTCGCCGCGTCGGCCCTCGTCCTCACCGCGGCGTGCGGTTCCGGTGCCACTGGCTCGGGCGGCGACCTCTCGATCGGTCTCGCCGTGTCGACGCTGAACAACCCGTACTTCGTGGAGTTGAAGCAGGGCGCCGAGGAAGCCGCCGCCGAACTGGGCGTGAAGCTGACCGTCGTCGACGCGCAGAACGACTCGACGAACCAGGTCAACCAGGTGCAGACGTTCACCACCCAGGGCCTCAAGGCGATCATCATCAACCCGGTCGACTCGAAGCAGGCCACGCCCGCCGCGAAGGCCGCCGAGAACGCCGGCGTCCCGCTGATCGCGGTCGACCGCTCCGTCGACGACGGCAAGGTGGTCTCCGAGGTCGCCTCCGACAACGTCCAGGGCGGCAGCCTCGCGGCCGTCGAACTCGGCCGCGCCACCAGCGGCGAGGTCGTGCACCTCCAGGGCATCCCCGGCGCGTCCGCCTCCCGCGACCGCGGGCGAGGCTTCGAGCAGGGCCTCAACACCGGCGGCATCAAGGTCGTCGCGAGCCAGCCCGCCGACTTCGACCGGGCCAAGGGCCTGGACGTGATGACCAACCTGCTCCAGGCCAACGCGGGCATCAAGGGCGTCTTCGCCGACAACGACGAGATGGCGCTCGGCGCGATCAAGGCGCTCGGCGACAAGGCGGGCACGCAGGTCCAGGTCGTCGGCTTCGACGGCACGCCGGACGGGCTGAAGGCCGTCGAGGACGGCACGATGGCCGCCACGATCGCGCAGCAGCCCAAGGTCCTCGGCCGCAAGGCCGTCGAGCAGGCCGTGAAGGCCGCCAAGGGCGAAGCGGTCCAGCAGGTCGTCGACGTCGAGGTCAAGGTCGTGACCAAGAAGAACCTGGCAGAGTTCAAGAAGTGACCTCGGTACTGGTACTCGGATCGGCCAACGCGGACCTCGTCGTGGAGGTCGCCCGGCGACCCGGCGGCGGTGAGACGGTGCTCGGCGGCGACACCGTCGTGATGCCCGGTGGCAAGGGGGCGAACACGGCGGTCGCCGCAGCCCGCGTCGGCGGATCGGTCGACCTGCTCGGCGCGGTCGGTTCGGACCAGTACGGCGAGCTGCTGCGCTCGTCGCTGGCCTCGTCCGGCGTGCGCACGGCGTTCGTGCGCACGTCCGACCGGCCGACCGGGATCGCCTACATCACCGTGACGCCGGACGGCGAGAACTCCATCGTCGTGGCCCCCGGCGCGAACGCCGACGTGGCGCCGTCCGATGTGGACGGCGTGTCGCCGGACGGCGTGTCGGTGCTGGTGTGCTCGCTCGAAGTGCCGGTCCCCACCGTCGAGCACGGCGTGGCCTGGGCCGCGGGCCACGGCATCCGGGCGGTCCTCAACCTGTCACCGGTGGCCCCGCTGTCGCCGTCGACGCTGTCGCTGCTGGACCCGCTGATCGTCAACGAGCACGAGGCCGCCCAGCTCGCGCCGACGTTCGAGGCGCTGCTCGACCTGGGCCCGCGCTCCGCCGTGGTCACGCTCGGCGCGCGCGGCGCGGCCGTGGTGACGCGCGACGGTGTGGTCGAGGTGCCCGCCCCGGTCGTGACGCCGGTCGACACGACCGGGGCGGGCGACGCCTTCGCGGGCGCGCTCGCCGCCCGGCTCGCGGCGGGCGACGAGCTGGTCGAAGCCGCCCGCTACGCGGCGCGCGTGGCCGCGACCTCGGTGACCAGGGCCGGTGCCCAGCCGTCGTACCCGACGGCCGCCGACGTGCTCCCGTGAAGAGGTCGGGCATCCTGCACGCCGAGCTGAGCGGCGCGCTCGCCCGGCTCGGGCACACCGACGAGCTGGTGGTCGCCGACTGCGGCCTGCCGATCCCGCCCGGTCCGGCGGTCGTCGACCTGGCGTTCACCTTCGGCGTGCCGTCGTTCCTGGAGGTGCTGGACGGCCTGCTGGCCGAACTGGTGGTGGAACGGGCCGTCATCGCGATCGAGCTGGACGACGCGAACCCCATCTGCGCGGCGGCGGTCCACCACCGGCTGCCCGCCGTCGACCGCGTGCCGCACGCCGAGTTCAAGCGCCGGACGGCATCGGCGCGGCTGGTCGTCCGCACCGGCGAGGCCACGCCGTTCGCGAACGTCCTGCTCCGGTGCGGGGTGCCGTTCTAGGGATCGTTAACACCAGGTGACTGGTGTGGTGCGGTTCCGCCGTGTTGGCTGTCGGACACCTGGTGTCCACGTCACACTGGGCGGGATCTCCGCCCACCCGAAGGGTATGGTCTAGACCATGTCGAGCGCGCGTCTGAGCGGTGTCGGTGTCAGTTCCGGTCGGGCTTCCGGCCCCGTTGTCCGAGTGGCCGAACCCCTGGGCGAGCCGCCCGCCACCCCGGCGCCCGCCGACGCCCCGGCTGAAGCGGCGCGCATCCGGCCCGCGGCGGACGTCGTCGTCGAGCGGCTGCTGGCCCGCGCCGCCACCGTCGAGGGCGACGCGAAGGCGGTGCTGGAGACGACCGCCGCGATGGCGTCGGACCCGTCCCTCCTGTCGCAGGCCGAGAAGCTGGTGACCGACGAGTCGCTGCCCGCCGCCCGCGCGGTGCACCAGGCGGCGGGCGGGTTCATCACCATGCTCCAGGCCGCCGGTGGCTACATGGCCGAACGAGCCCGCGACGTGCAGGACGTCCGCGACCGCCTCGTCGCCGAACTCCTCGGCCTGGCCGCCCCCGGCGTGCCGGACCTGGCCGGACCCAGCGTCCTGGTCGCCCGCGACCTCGCCCCCGCCGACACCGCGGGCCTCGACCCGACCAAGGTGCTCGCGCTGGTCACCGAGGAGGGCGGCCCGACCTCGCACACCGCGATCCTCGCCCGCTCGCTCGGCATCCCCGCCGTCGTGGCGGTGCGCGGCATCCTCGCGCTGGACGTCGCCGCGCTCGCGGTCGACGGCGACACCGGCGACGTGCGCGAGTCCGACGGCACCGTCCGCGCCGCGGGCAACACCGGCAAGCCCACCTGGAACGGAGTCGGCATCCTCCGCGATGGCCACCGCGTCAAGGTCCTCGGCAACGTCGGCTCGCCCGCCGACGCCGCCGCGGCAGCCGCGGCCGGAGCCGAGGGCGTCGGCCTGTTCCGCACCGAGTTC
>DATMCA010001058.1:0-16259 GCA_035559015.1 Umezawaea sp.
TCTCGTCGACCGCCGCGTACTGCCCGGACAGCCCGATCCGCTTCCGCAGCTCCCGCGCCTCCCGCACGACGTCCAGCCCGGCCACCGAGGCCCGGCCCGAGTCGAACTCCAACAGCGTGGTCAACACCCGCACCGCTGTCGTCTTGCCCGCGCCGTTGGGCCCAAGCAAGCCCATGATGCTGCCCTCGGGCACCACCAGGTCGAGCCCGTCCAGTGCGACGACGGACCCGTACTTCTTGACCAGCCCTTCGGCCACGATCGCGTCTGCCATGCGCACATGATGCGTCCGAGCACCGACAATTTCGCCCGGTTTGTACTAGCAGTCCCCTGACCAGGTGAAATGACGACCGTCGCCGTCGAACCGGCGCGGGACCGGTTCGACGGCGACGGGGGTCGGGGGAGGGTCAGCTCATGCTGCGGTAGCGGCGGACGGACAGCGGCCAGAAGACCGCGATGATCGCCAGCGGCCACGCCACGGCCATCACCATCGGGTGCGTGGACACCCACGAGTCACCCGGCCAGCCGGGGTTCCCGAACAGTTCGCGGATCGCGCCGACCGTGGCCGACAGCGGGTTCCACTCGGAGATGGTCCCCAGCCACGCGGGCATCATCTGCGGCGAGACGAACGTGTCCGAGAACATCGTCAGCGGCAGCAGCACCGTCCAGACGACCGAGGTGTTCTCCGGCTTGATGATCAGCCCGAGGTAGATCCCCAGCCAGATCATCGCGACCCGCAGCAGCATCAGCAGCCCGAACGCGATGAGCACGTTGCCGAACCCGAGGTGCCACGTCCAGCCGACCGCGACGCCGCACAGCATCAGCACCACGATGTCGAGCGTCGAGTTCATCAGGTCCGCGATGCTGCGACCCGCCAGATACCCCGCTCGGGACATCGGCATGGTCCGGAACCTGTTGTTGACGCCCCGGTTCGTGTCCTCGGCGATGGCCACCAGCGTGACGCCGACGCCGAGCACGATGCTCTGCCCGAACAGGCCGGGCATCAGGAACTCCCGGTAGTTCCAGCCGCCGACCACCATGACCGCGTTGCCGAACACGTACCCGAAGATCAGGATCGAGACGACCGGGTACATGACGCTGCTGAAGAGCCGGACGGGTTGCCGGATCCAGTGGATGAGGTCGCGCGAGGCGACGTTCCACGAGTCGCTGATGAGCCACCGCAGGCGCTGGACGATGCTGCGGGGCGCCCTCGGCATCGGTGCCGGGGTGATGGGGGGCAGGGTCAGGCTCACGATGCTTCCTCCCCTTCGAGGTCCTGGCCGGTCAGCAGGAGGAACACCTCGTCGAGGGTCGCCCTGCGCAGCGTGACGTCCTCCGCGTCGATCCCCGCGGCGTGCAGGGCCCTGGTGACGTCGGTGAGCGCGTGCTGCCGGTTGGTGACGGCCGCGCTGACCCGGTTCTCGCCGGGGGTGGTCTGGAGCCTGCCGCCCGCCGTCCGCGCCATCACGCCCGCCGCGGCGGGGATCTCGGCGAGGTCGCGGACGGTGACGTCGATCCAGTCGCCGCCCGTGCGGGCCTTGAGCTCGTCCGGCGTGCCGCTGGCGATCTCGCGGCCGCCGTCCATCAGCACGATCTGGTCGGCCAGCTGGTCCGCTTCGTCCAGGAGTTGGGTGGTGAGCAGCACGGTCGTGCCGCCCAGGGCGAGTGCGCGGACCGCCGACCACATCTCGATGCGGTTGCGGGGGTCCAGTCCGGCGGTCGGTTCGTCGAGGAACATGACGCTGGGCGCCGTGATGAAACTCGACGCGAGGTCCAGCCGGCGGCGCATACCGCCGGAGTAGTGCTTGACCTGCTTGCTGCCCGCGGCCGTGAGGCCGAACTGCTCCAGCAGCTCGTCCGCGCGACGCCGCGCGTTGGCCGCGCTCAGGTGGTATAGCCTGCCCCAGAGCGCGAGGTTCTCGCGTCCGGTGAGGATGTCGTCGACGGTGGACTGCTGCCCGATCATGCCGATGTGGTTGCGGACCTCCGCTGCTTGTCGTGCGACGTCGAATCCGTTGACCGTGGCGCGGCCCCCGTCGGGTCGCATGAGGGTGGACAGGATGCGGAGCACCGTCGTCTTCCCTGCGCCGTTCGGGCCGAGCAGCCCGCACACCGTGCCCGCTGGGACCGACAGGTCGAATCCGTCCAGTGCGTAGTACCCGCCGAACCGCTTGCGGAGGCCTTCAGCGAAGAGAACAGGTGAGCTCACGACAACCTCCTAAACTGTGTATGTCGTACACCCTGTGTACTGTATAGACAGTTCGGTGCCCCTGTGTCAAGGTGGAAGGAGTCGAGGGTGGTCCTGGAAGCGGGTGATCCTGAACGCAGCGTCGAGTTGCTCTGGGGCGAGAAGCCCCAGCCCGGTCGGGGGCCCAAACCCGCGCTGACCTTGGACGGCATCGTCGCGGCGGCCGTCGAGGTCGCCGACGAGGAGGGCCTGTCCGCCCTGTCCATGCGGCGGGTCGCGGAGAAGCTCGGGTTCACCACGATGTCGCTCTACCGCTACGTGCCCGGCAAGGCCGAGTTGCTCGACCTCATGCAGGACGCCGTCGCGGCCGAGATCGTGCTGCCCGATCACGGGCTCGACTGGCGGGCCGGGCTCGCGTTCTCCGCTCGGCAGGACTGGGAGCTGTTCCAGCGGCATCCCTGGATGGCGCAGGTGACGTCCACTCGGAGCGTGCCGGGGCCGCACTACATGGCTGAGCTGGAGGCTCGGTTGCGGGTGTTGTCCGGGGCCGGGCTCAGCGGGCGGGAGACGATGGCTGTCGCGAACCTGGTCTCGCAGTACGTGGAGGGGGCGGCTCGGAGGGCCGCGGAGGCGCAGCAGGCGGAGCGGACGTCCGGGGTGAGCATGGAGGAGTGGTGGTCGTCCCGGGTCTCGTTGTGGGGGCACTTGACCGAGGACCGGTATCCGACGCTTGCCCGTGTGTGGATGGCTGGTGGGTATGACGGGATGGTGGACGACTTCGAGTTCGGGTTGAAGCGGGTGTTGGACGGGGTTGAGGTGTTGATCCTTGGGCGTGATGAAACCCCGGTTCGTGATGAAACTCCGGGAAGTTGCGTCACGTGCGGGAAGCCGGTGGAGAAGTCGGCCACCGGGAGGCCCAAGGAGTACTGCTCACGGGCGTGCCAGCAGAGGGCCTACCGGGCCCGGCAGGCATCAGGTCAGTAGGGCTTCGCGGAGTTCCGGTCTGCGCAGCAGGTCGAGGACGTGCGGGTTGTCGATCACCTTGGCCGCGCCGGGGCTCAACGCCAGGCGGAGGAGCGATTGGCACACGTCGGCGAACGGCTGCTCCCGCACGGTGACCACTGCTTCGCGCATGGCGGCGGGGTCGGTGTCGTAGGCCGTGGCCCACTGCTTCAGGCACATGACCACCACGCGGAGGGAGTTCTGGCGACCTCTGGTCAGGGGGTAGCGGTTGAGGGCGCAGGCCTCGATCGTCGCGCGGCCCTTCGGGGTCAGCCCGCGGTAGACGCCGAGCGATGGTGTGAGCAGCAGGTGGTCGAAGGGGTCTTCGGCGGTGGGGTCGATCAGCAGCGGACCTCCGTCGGGGCCGAGGGGGAACAGGGATCTCTTGTTGTGGCTGTTGCACGTCGAACAGGCCAGGAGGTGGTTGAGCCAGTCGAAGGTGCGCAGCGGATTGCGGGCGATCGGCTCGAAGTGGTCGATGTCCGTGCCCTGGCTGTCGCCGCAGTACATGCAGCACTCGATGCCGGGAGCCATGCTGACGAGCACCTGCCGAAGAGGCGCGTGCACGTTCTGGCGAACCGCGCCGCGCCGCCACGCCGAGCGGGCGACCGACGCCGAGGCCACCGTGCTCGCAGCGGCGATCTCGGCGGTCAGGGGCGGTAATCGGTTCTCGAGTTCGCTCGGGAGCGAGGTGCGGGCGATCCGGATCATTCCTCGGGCAATCCCAACCGCGTTTGCACCTCGCGGGACCGGGCGACCGGTGAACTCGTGAGCACGTCCTTCAGCTCGTCGTACCTGCTGATCTCCTGCGCGGTCGCGGTCCCGGAGATCACCGCTACCTCCAGGTCGACGAGTTCCCCGCGAAGCCGCTCCGCCTCGTCCGAGTAGGGGGAGTCGAGGCCGAACAGCTCCGACAGGATCGCGTCGTCACCGCTGCCGAACACGATCCGCTCGTAGAGGTCCTGATCCACGACCCGCGGAGGCGCGTCCTCCGCTGGTCCCGGCAGGCGGATCAAGCCGCCGGGGTCCGCTGCCTGGCACACGTACGGGCTGTGGGTGGTGACGATGAACTGGATGTTGGGGAAGTGCTCCTTCAACCAGCCGCCGATCCGCTTCTGCCACGAGACGTGCAGGTGGGCGTCCACCTCGTCGATGATGACCACGCCGGGGGAGAGGACCGCCAGGCCGTCGGTCCTCAGCGAGCCGTACGTCTGGTGGATCTGCTTGAGCAGGTCGACGACCAGCGCCACGACGGTCCGGTAGCCGTCGCTCATCTCCCGCAGCGGGAACCGGTGCTCGCCGACGACGATCCAAAGCCCTTCGGAGTCGACGTGGTCGATCCGGTAGTGGTCCGGGAGCAGCCCGTCCCCGAGCAGGGCCAGCGCCGTTCGCTTCAACTCCTCCGCGCCTGCCTGCCCTTCGAGGGCTCGCAGGTGCTGCCGGATGAGCCAGCTGACGCCCTCCGCCAGGGACGCGTCCTCCTGGAAGAGGGTTGCGAGCCGGGCGACCGGTCCTGGCCGGACCATCAGCCGTTGGACGTCTCCGGATCCGCCCGCCAGTCGTCGGAACGGCCCGTAAGCCGCGCAGAACCACCCGTTCGGGTTGCGGTCCCAGGGGCCGTCCAACACGGAAGCGTTGTGGTCGACAGACGCCAGTTCCGGTTGGACGCCGTTGAACGGAGTGGTGTCGGGCGGGGTCGTCCACCGCAGGGCGGCCTGGAGCGGCTCGTGGCTGAAGAGGGAGTTCGCCAGCCTGTCGGCCGTGTCGTCGTGGGTGAGCAGGACTTCCGCGTCCGCCGTTCGGCTGCTCGCCGAGATCCAGTTCTCGAAGTCGGAGACCAGCGTGTTCGCCACGGTCGGACCGGTGATGGCCAGGGCGATCGCACGCAGGAGGGTCGTCTTCCCCGAGCCGTTGCGGCCGGCGATCACCGTCCAGCCGGGGGCGCGGAGTTCGATGTCCACTTCGCGGGCACCGTGGAACCCCTTGATGTTCCGCAGCCTGACCCGCGAGATGTGCATGACCTCTCCGAACGCCTTGATGAGCCGATTGCCGGTGACTCTAGTGGCGCCCGCTCGCAGCTCGCCGGGCCTGCCGAGCACGTCGGAGGGAGTGTCGAACAGACACGGCAGGCCCCCGTCTCGGGGGGACGGAGGCCTGCCGGAGTCCTAGTGGGTGCCGAGCACGCCGTCGATCCGCCGGGGGATGCCCAGCGGGTTGGCGTCCTGAAGCTCGGCGGGCAGCAGCTCATCCGGCCACGACTGGTACGTCACCGGGGCGATCCACCGACGGATCGACGTGGCGCCGACGGAGGTGTGCAGCGGGTTGGTCGTCGACGGCCAAGGGCCGCCGTGGTGCATGCCCCACGCCACCGCCACGCCGGTCGGCCAGCCGTTGAACACCAACCGTCCGGCGACCCGGCGGAGGACCTCGGCGACCTGACCGGCCAACTCGTGCTCGGACGGGTCGGCGTGGACGGTGCCGGTCAGGGTGCCGGGCAACTTGGGCAGCAAGGCGAGCAGCTCGGCCGGGTCGTCGTAGGTGACGACCAGACCGGCGGGGCCGAAGTGTTCCTCGGTGAGCTTCTCCAAGTTGTCCGCGAACACCGCCAACGGCACGGTGAACAGCCTCGGCGCGACGCTCCAGCCGTCGGTGGGCTTGTCGCCGGTGGAGACCTCGGTGACCAGGTCGCCTGCGGCGAGCGCGTCGGTCGAAGACTGGTAGGCGTCGCACATGCGCTCGTTGAGCATGGCGCCGCCGTGGCTGGCGGCGACCGCGTCGCCCAGGGCGGGCACCAGGGCGGCCGGGGCGAACAGCAGGCCGGGGTTGGTGCAGAACTGGCCTACGCCCATGGTCAGGGACTGGGCGAACGCGGTCGCCAGTTCCTCCGGCCGCGCGGCGGCGGCGTCCGGGAGCACGACAGCCGGGTTGACGCTGCCCAACTCGCCGTAGAACGGGATGGGGTCGGGGCGGCCCTGGGCGATGTCGAACAAGGCCCGGCCGCCGCCGGTCGAACCGGTGAAGCCGACCGCGCGAACACGGGGGTGCCGGATCAGGGCGACGCCGGCGTGGGTGCCGTGGACGATGCCGAACAGCCCGTCGGGAGCGCCGGCCGCCGCCAGCGCCGCCGTGACGATGCGGGCCGTCTCGCGGGACGTGCCGGGGTGGGCGGAGTGGGCCTTCACCACGACCGCGCAGCCGGACGCCAAAGCCGACGCGGTGTCGCCGCCCGCCACCGAGAACGCGAACGGGAAGTTCGACGCGGAGAACACCGCGACCGTCCCGAGTGGACGGAGCACGCGCCGGAGGTCGGGCCGTGGCGGGATGGTGTCCGGGTTCGGCGAGTCGATCGTCGCCTCGACGTAGCTGCCCTCGCGGAGCACCTCGCCGAACAGCCGGAGCTGGTTGGTGGTGCGCTTCAGCTCGGTGGTCAGCCTGGGCACGCCCAGCGCGGTCTCGCCGTCGGCGGTGGCGATCAGCAGGTCGGACTCGGCGTCCAGCGCGTCGGCCACGGCCTCCAGCACCACCGCCCGGTCCGCCGCGGTGGTGACCGACCAGACCTCGAACGCCGACGCGGCGGCGGAGACGACGGCGTCCACCTCGCTGTCCGTCGTCTTGGCCACGGGCTCGCCGATCGGCTCGCCGGTCCGGGGGTTGTAGCCCTGCACGATCACTGACCTGCCTCCTTCACCGCGGTGTCGAAATCGGGGCCGCACCACACGCCGCCGACGTACTTCTGCGCCAGGGACCCGGGGTCCGGCGCGTCCACTTCGGACGCGAACGCCTCCGCGTCGTCCTTCGACTCGTAGCCCAGCGCGTACGCCTCGTCGAGCGAGAACCAGCGCCGGGTGTTGTCCGAAACGCCCCACACGACCCGGAAACCGGGGTTCGGCGCGGCGATGCACGCCTCGAACAGGCGGGCGGCGTCGTCGGGGGAGAGCCACGTCGCGAGCATCCGGGCGTCGCGCGGCTTCTCGAAGCACGAGCCGATCCGGATGGCGATGACGTCCATGCCGTAGCGGTCGGCGTAGAGGCTGCCGAGCGCCTCCATCGCGACCTTGCTGACGCCGTAGTACGTGTCGGGCTTGGGGAACAGGTAGTCGTCGGCGTTGCCGTCGGCGCGCTCGACGTACCCGACGGCGTGGTTCGAACTGGCCAGCAGCACGCGCTTCACGCCCTGCCTGCGCGCGGCTTCGAGCACGACCTGCGTGCCGTTGATGTTCACGTCGAGGATCTGCGCCCACGGCTGTTCGAGGCTGTGCCCGCCGAGGTGGATCACGGCGTCCACTCCGGACATCGCCGCCTCCATCGCGGCCAGGTCGGTGACCGAGGCCTGGACCAGCTCGACGTTCTCGCCGTCGGCCGCCGCCGGGATCTCGGCGATGTCCAGCAGGCGCAGGACCCGGTCGCCCTCGGCGAGCCGGGGGCGCATGAGCGTGCCCAGCCCACCGGCTGCGCCGGTGATCAGGATTCGTGCGGTCACGGGTCGGACCCCTCCGGGTGCGTGGTGGACGGTCAGCGGCCGAACTGCCTGAGCAGTTCGGTGATCGTGCGGGCGGCGTCGAGCAGGGCGCCGATGACCTGGCGCTCGTGGTCCTCGTCGAGCCTGCCCAGCGGGACCGAGCAGCTCATGGCGTCGAGGACGGGGTTGCGGTAGGGCAGCGCGACGGCGAAGCAGCCGAGGCCGGGGGTGTTCTCCTCGCGCTCGTGGGCGTAGCCCAGCGCGCGGAACCCGGCGAGCTGCGCGTGCAGCGGACCTCGCTCGATCACGGTGTTCGGCGTGAGCGGCTTGAGCTCGGCCGGCAGCAGCGCGTCGACCTCCTGCGGGGTGCGGGTGGACAGCACCGCCTTGCCCAGCGAGGTCGAGTGCGCGGGCAGCCTGCGGCCGACCCTGGAGACGACCCGCAGGTGGTGCTCGGACTCGCGGCTGGCGAGGTAGACCACGTCGGCGCCGTCGAGGCGCGCGAGGTGGACGGTCTCGTTGACCGTCTGCCGCACCTGCTCCATGACCCGGATCGCCGCTCGCACCACGGGGTCGTGGTCGAGGTACGACGTACCGACCAGCAGGGCGCGGACGCCGATGCCGTACGTGCCGCGGTCGGGCTCGACCTCCACCCAGCCGCGGTTCACCAGCGTCTGCAACAGCATGTACAGGCTCGACTTGGGGTAGCTGAGCTCGCGGTGCAGCTCGGTGAGGGTGAGCCGACGATCGGAAGCCGACAGGACTTCCAGCAGCTCAACGGTCCGGTCGGCGGATTTCACCGCCCCAGGGCGGGTGGGCGAAGCGGCCTCGGTCACCAGGTCCTCCAGGGAAACATTCCGGCAACACGCTCTTGACACGTTGCTGTGCTGATTCTTACAGTCCGGCATCAGGTTCACAAGTACGACTCCGTTTCACGGATGTGAACAACTAGGAGAGTGAAATGCTCCGTTCCCGGTCTGCCACCGCGGCTGTCGCGTTGGCCGCTGTGGGCGCTGTGCTCGCTGGATGCGGCTCGTCGGCGACGACGACGAGCGGTGGCAGTGCCCCTGGTGTGGCCCAGGACCCGAACGCCCCGTTCGAGGTGTGGACGCGCAGCACGGAGGCCACCGCGAAGGTCTACGAGAAGATCTTCAAGGAGTTCGAGGCCAAGACGGGGGTCAAGGTCGACTACAAGCCGATCTTCGCGGACTTCGACAAGCAGATCCAGCAGCGGGCGGCGGCGAAGGACCTGCCCGACCTGGTCGTCACGGACACGGGCTCGCTGGGCGTCTTCACCTCTCAAGGCCTCGTCGGCGAGATCGACAAGGCGGGCATCGCGGGCGGCGGCGACGTCGTCGAGCGGGCCTGGAACAACGGCAAGGCCTCCGACGGCAAGTACTACGCCATCCCGTTCTCCACCCAGGCGATGGTCACGCTGATCCGCAAGGACTGGCGCGAGAAGGTCGGCAAGCCCGTGCCGAAGACGTGGGACGAGCTGGCGGACCTGGCGGCGGCGTTCACCAAGGACGACCCGGACGGCAACGGCGCGGCCGACACCTACGGGATGCTCGTGCCCGGCACCACCGACCGCGGCTACCTCGGCTGGTGGGCGTCGAGCTTCATCTGGCAGGGCGGCGGCGACATCCTCAAGCAGGACGGCGACAAGTTCACCGTCGCGGTCGACTCCGACGAGACCGTGAAGTCCGTCGACTACCTGAAGAAGATGTTCTGCGGCGACCCCAAGCTGGTCCAGCCCGGCGCCCTCACGACCGGCACGAACGACGCGCACGCGTTCTTCGAGACCGGCAAGACCGGCATCTACGTGACCGGCCCGTACATGTTCGGCCGGTTCGACAAGAACCTCGGCAAGGACAAGTACGAGGTCATCGCGGCCCCCAAGGGCCCGGCGGGCGACACCGTGCTGGGCGAGGGCGAGAACATCTACCTGATGGCGGGCTCGCCGCGGGCCGACGCGCAGAAGAAGCTGGCCGAGTACCTGATCAGCGCCGAGGCGCAGCAGGCGGGCATGAAGGGCGACCCGACCCCCGTGGTCCGGCTCCCCGTCAACAGCAAGGTCGACGTCAAGGCCGTCTACGACGACCCGCGCTGGGAGACCACCGCGAAGGTCTACGCGGACAGCGCCCGGCCGTTCTCCAGCGTCCCCAACTTCCAGCCGTTCCGGCAGCAGTTCTCCGAAACGCTGAACTCCATCTTCTCGACGTGCGGCCCCGACTCCAAGGGTGACCTCGGCAAGCTCGCCGAGAACCTGGAGAAGGAGCTGCGGACACAGGGAATGTCGAAGTGACGGTGTCCAATCCCGTCCGCGGCACCACAGACGTGGGACCGGCGGCTAGTGGCGGCGGTGCCGTCGGCTCCCACCCCGTGAGGCGGCGCCACCGGCGTCGCCTCACGGGATCCAGCTTCACGCCGTGGCTGTTCCTGCTGCCCGCGGTGCTCATCTTCGTCGTCTTCAAGTACATGCCGATGATCGAGGGGATCCGGCTGAGCCTGTACCAGGTTCGGCCGTTCCTCGGCGACCTGTGGGTGGGGTTCGACAACTACGCCCGGATCATGGGCGACGAGCGGTTCCGCGACGCGATCGGGCACACGCTGGTCCTCGCGTTCGGCCAGACGATCGGCTCGATGGTGATCGGTTTCGCGCTGGCCCTCCTGCTGGAGGGCCACGCGAAGTCCCTGTGGTTCGTGCGGTCCGCGGTCTTCCTGCCGGTGGTCGCCGCGACCGCCGTCATCGGCGAGATCTGGCGGCTGCTGTTCTTCCCCGCCCCCGAGGGGTTCATCAACACGGTGCTGTCGTTCGTCGGCCTCGGCCCGTGGACGTTCCTCGACAGCCCGGACACCTCGCTCGCGTCGGTGATGTTCGTCGGCATCTGGAAGGGCGCCCCGTACGACATGGTGCTGATCCTCGCGGGCCTCGCGGGGATCGACCGCCAGCAGTACGAGGCGTCCGCCATCGACGGCGCGAGCACCTGGCAGCGCATCCGGCACATCACCCTGCCCGCGCTGCGCCCGGTGATCACGATCCTGCTGACCCTGGCGTCCATCCGCGGCCTGCGGGTGTTCACCGAGGTCTACGTGCTCACCGGCGGCGGACCGGCGGGTTCCACCGACGTGTGGATGACCAGGGTCTTCACGGTCGCCTTCGAGCGCAACGAGATCGGCGTCGCCTCGGCGGGCTCGGTGATGCTCTTCCTGATCACCTTCGTGTTGACGGTCGTGGTCCAGTTGTACCGACGGCGGAAGGAGGCCAGGTGAGCGTCGCGGAGAAGTGCGACACCGCGCTCGGGTGGTCGACCGGTCGCCAGGCCTGGTTGAGCCGGGGCATCCGGATCGCGTTGAGCGTCGGGGCCGTGCTCCTGTTCACGGGCCCGTTGATCACCGTGTTCTCCGGGGCGTTCGACCACAACCCCGATCCGACCCAGCTGTCCCTGCTGCCCAACAAGCCCTCGATGATCAACTTCGAGACGGCGGGCTCCAAGGGCATCTGGCACTACCTGGCGAACTCGCTGATCATCGCGGGCGGGGCGCTCCTGCTCCAGCTCTCGGTCAGCGTGTTCGCCGCGTACGCCTTGGCCCGCAAGAAGTTCCGGGGCCAGGCGGTCATGCTGCTGTTGATCCTCACCACGATGATGCTGCCCGAGGAGGTCATCGCGATCCCCCTGTCCCTGGTGATCGGCGACCTCCCGCTCGTGCACGTCAGCCTGAAGGGAACCCTGCTCGGCGTCATCCTGCCGCTGGGCGCGTGGGGCTTCTCCATCTTCGTCATGACGGAGTTCATGAAGGAGATCCCGATGGAGCTCGAAGAAGCCGCGAAGGTCGACGGCGCCGGTGAGCTCCGGATCTTCGCGCAGATCATCCTGCCGCTGGTCAAGCCCGCCCTCGGCGTGGTCGCCGTGTTCGGGTTCAACATGATCTGGGAGCAGTACCTGCTCCCGCTGATCGTTGCCGCAGATCCTTCCGACTACACGTTGACCGTCGCCCTCCTGTCGTTGAGATCCGACGAGGAGGTCGGGCCGGGAATCGTGTTGGCCGGAGCGTTGCTGGCGCTGGTGCCGAGCCTGATCGTGTACCTGTCGCTGCAGAAGTCTTTCCTGCGTGGGATCACCACCGGAGCGATCAAGGGATGAAGGTCTATGCAACTCGATGGGGTGCTGTTCTTTCCGGTCACACCGTTCGACCCGACGGGTGAGATCGCCGAGGACGTGCTCGCTGAGCACGTCAAGCACGGTGTCTCGGCAGGTCCGGGCGCGGTCTTCGTCGCCTGCGGGACGGGGGAGTTCCACGCGCTCGGGCTGGAGGAGTTCGAACGCGCCGTCGCGGTCGCGGTCGAGGCGACAGCGGGTCGGGTGCCGGTGTTCGCGGGCGCGGGCGGCCCGCTGCCCATCGCCAAGGACTTCGCCAGGGCCGCCGCGCGGGCCGGTGCCGACGGGCTCCTGCTGCTGCCGCCTTACCTGGTGACCAATCCCCCCAAGGGGCTCGTGCGGTACGTCGCCGACATCGCGGCGACGACCGAGCTGCCGGTGATCGTGTACCAGCGCAACAACGCGGTCTTCACCCCGGACACGGCCGTCGAGGTGGCGTCGCTGCCGACCGTCATCGGGTTCAAGGACGGCCTCGGCGACATCGACCAGCTCCAGCGCATCGTGCTCGCCGTGCGGGCCCGCGTGGACAAGCCGTTCCAGTTCTTCAACGGCCTGCCCACCGCCGAGCTGACCGTGCCCGCCTACCGCGGCATCGGCGTCGACCTGTACTCCTCGGCGGTGTTCGCGTTCGCGCCGGACATCTCCCTCGGCTTCTACCAGGCGGTCCAGGACGACGACACGGCGCTGGTGCGCCGCTACCTCACCGAGTTCTTCGTGCCGCTGGTCGAGTTGCGCGACCAGGTGCCGGGCTACGCGGTGGCGCTGGTCAAGGCGGCCGTGAAGCTGGGCGGACTGGACGCCGGAGGGGTGCGCCCACCGTTCATCGACCCGTCCGAGGAGCACGTCGAGGAACTGGAGCGGATCATCGCGGCAGGGAGGGCGTTGGCGGTATGAGGATCACCGACATCACGATCACACCGGTCGCCTTCCGCGACCCGCCGCTGCTGAACTCGGCGGGCGTGCACGAGCCGTGGGCGCTGCGGTCGATCATCGAGGTCCACACCGACGAGGGAATCTCCGGCCTCGGCGAGAGCTACGGCGACATCGGCCACCTGGCCAGGCTGGAGCAGGTCGCGCCCGCGCTCGTCGGCCTGGACGTGCACCAGCTCAACGCGATGCACGCGAAGGTCGCCGAGGTGCTGGGCGGCAAGTCCGGCGACGACCGGCACGGCCTCACCGGCACGCTCACCGCCGAGGGCACGGTCGACCGCGTCTTCTCGCCGTTCGAGGTCGCGACCTGGGACATCCGCGGCAAGGCGCTCGGCCGCCCGGTGTCGGACCTGCTCGGGGGCGCCGTGCGCGACGCCGTGCCGTACAGCGCCTACCTGTTCTACAAGTGGGCGGGGCATCCGGAAGCCTCGCTTGCGGGGGCGACCCGGGGTTTCAGCGCCGAGCCCGACCAGTGGGGCGAGGCGATCGACCCGGCGGGCGTCGTGGCGCAGGCGCGCAAGCTCATCGACGAGTACGGGTTCGGCTCGATCAAGCTCAAGGGCGGCGTCTTCCCGCCCGACGAGGAGATCGCGGCCATCCTCGCGCTGCGCGAAGCCTTCCCGGACCTCCCGCTGCGGCTCGACCCGAACGCCGCGTGGTCGGTGGAGACGTCGATCCGCGTCGCCGAAGCGCTCGACGGCGTCGTCGAGTACCTCGAAGACCCGACGCCGGGCCTCCAAGGCCTGTCCGAGGTGGCCGCCAAGGCGTCGATGCCGCTGGCCACCAACATGTACGTCGTCGCGTTCGAGCACATCGCGCCCTCGGTCGCGATCGACGCGCTCCAGGTCGTCCTGTCCGACCACCACTACTGGGGCGGGCTCAGCCGGTCGCGCAACCTGGCGTCGATCTGCGAGACCTTCGGCATCGGCCTGTCGATGCACTCGAACTCGCACCTCGGCATCAGCCTCGCCGCGATGACCCACCTCGCCGCCGCGACGCCGAACCTGCGGTACGCGTGCGACACGCACTACCCGTGGAACAAGGACGACGACGTCGTCGTGCCCGGTGTGCTGACCTTCGTGGACGGTGCCGTTCCGGTGCCGACCACGCCCGGCCTCGGCGTCGAGTTGGACCGCGACGCGCTCGCCAGGCTCGCGGAGAACTACCGCACGTGCGGCATCGTCCAACGCGACGACACCGGCTACATGCAGAAGTTCGACCCGTCCTACGAGAGGAAGCGACCCCGTTGGTGACCACGGTCGCACATGTGTACCCCTGGGACGTAGTAGGCGATCCCCTTGCGGCGCAACGGTATGCGGACCTCGGGGTGGACGCGGTCGCTTTGGCGGCGTCGTACCACACCGTGCGGGCCGCGACCCCGTTGCACCCGGAGCACCGGATGGTCGACGCCCGGCACGCGGCGTTCTACCTCCCGGTCCGCGACGAGGCCTGGGACGGCAAGCGTCTCGTGCCCGCCGAACCGTCCTGGGTGGACGGTGACAACTCCTTCGGCGCGGCGGCGGACGCGCTGCGCGCCGTGGGACTGCCGGTCTACGCGTGGACCGTGCTCACCCACAGCAGTCGACTGGGCGACCTGCACCCGGACGTCAACGTTGTCAACGCCTTCGGCGACCGCTACCCGTACGCGCTGTGCACGGCGAACTCCGACGTCGTCGAGTACGCGCGCACCCTGGTGACCGAGGTCCTCGACCTCGGCCGCCCGGACGGGATCGTCCTGGAGGCGTGCGGCCCGCTCGGCTTCTTCCACGGCGGCCACCACGAGAAGACCGACGGCGCCGACTGGAACCCGGTCCAGCAGAAGCTGCTCTCGCTGTGCTTCTGCGTCGTGTGCGCGGTCCGCTACCAGGACGCGGGCATCGACGTGGACGACCTGCGCGCCGCCGTGCGCGCCGGGGTCGACGCGGGCGTGCCGAGCGTCGAGGAAGCACTGGGGGACCTGGCGAAACCGGTGTCCTCGGTGCGCACCGGCATCGTCCGCGACCTGCGCAAAACCCTGGTCGCGCTGGTCCGCGAGCAGGCGCCGGGCATCCGGATCGCCCTGCACGCCACCGGCGACGAGTGGGCCACCGGCCCGTTCGCCACGGTCGCGCCCGCCGTCGACGCCGATGTCGACGTGCTCACCGCCTTCTGCTGGGCCGGTGTCGACGCCGCCACCCCCGGCATCCGCGCGCTGCGTGAAGTCGCGGGACCCGAAGCCAGGATCGCGAGCTACGTACTCGCGTTGCCGCCGAAGGCCGTGGACGGCGAGGCGCTGCTCAGCGAGTGGAAGCAGTATGTAGAGGAAGGCGTGGAGGAGTTCCACCTCTACCACGCGGGTCTCGCCTCGCAGTCGAGACTGGACGCTCTCCGACACGCCGTCTCCGGCATCAAGGATCACCTGAACCGGTAACTGTGAACAGGACGGAGCAACCCAAAAGCTCGGTCGCTCCGCCGCTTGATCAAAACCGGTAACGGTGAAGAGGACGGAGCAACCCAAAAGCGGGGTTGCTCCGTCCTCTTCACATGAGAAGCCTACGAACCGCAGTCAGCGCCGGCGTCCTGCTCCTGCTGGTCACGGCGTGCGCGAGCCCACAGGCCCAGGTCGGTGCGGGAGCAGGCGATCCCAAGCCCGAGCCGCAGCTCAGCGTCTCCTCCTCACCCGCGCCCACGTCGAGCGCGCCGGACATCGCGCCCGGTGAGCCGCCGCCCAACGGCGGCACGCAGGTCCCGTTGACGCAGGTCGACGCGGCGGCGCTGGCCGAGGACTACCCGCGGTCGGTGTGGACCGAGGGCGACGGCACGGTCATCGGCGCCATCGGCCAGGAGGGCGGGTGCAGCAAGGTGACCCTCCAGGTCGCCGAGCAGTCCGCGACCTCCGTGCACCTCGACCTGGTCGAGACGCTGCCCGCCGAGCAGCAGATGTGCACCATGGACATCCGGTTCCCGCCGCTGACGGGCAAGCTCGACGCGCCCCTCGGACAGCGGACGGTGGTCCTGACCTCGCGGAAGAGCGGGTAACGAGCACCCGACGCCCGGTCGACGCATCCCGTCGGCCGGGCGTTTCCTGTCCGGCTTTGTCAGGTCCGGCCCGTCCTGCAACCGGAACGACGCCTGTACCGTCCTTGCGATATGAGGAACGCCAAGGTGCTCGTCGCCCTCGCCGTCGGACTCGTCGCACTGGCGGGGTGCGGCGACGCAGAAGTCTTCGGGTCGGGCGGATCGTCCAGCACGGCCTCGTCCCCGTCGTCCGCCTCGCCGCCGGCTTCCGGCCTCCCGCCGAGTTCGCCCACGCTGCCGTCGTCGAACGTCCGGCCTCCCGGCCAGAGCAACGTCCCGTCCCAGCCGCCGCAGTCGTCCGCGACACCCATTCCGGGTGGTTCGACCGAGGTGCCGCCCGCGCGCGTCGACGGCACGGTGCTGCCGGAGACGTACAAGTCGCAGGTGCAGGTCGGAGCCGACGGCAAGACGCTGCTGGTGATAGGCCAGGCCGGGGGCTGCAAGACCGCGAGCGCCGAGGTCACCG
>DATMCA010001059.1:0-7821 GCA_035559015.1 Umezawaea sp.
GTCCACTGTGGATGGTGTGGCCGTGTACGACCTCACAGTCGGCGCACAGCGATGACACACGAAGCACCCAGCCCCGGCCCCGAGGTTGGGCTCATGACACTCACGACGCTGCGGCCCGGTGCGACTCCCATCGCGACGAACACCAAGACCCCCGTCCTGGACGTGGTGGTGCCGGTGTTCAACGAGGAGGTGGACCTCGGACCGTGCGTGCGCAGACTGCACGCCGACCTGGTCCGGACCTCGCCGTACCCCTTCCGGATCACCATCGCGGACAACGCCAGCACGGACGGGACCGCCGCGGTCGCCGAAGCGCTCGTGGACGAGCTGCCCGAGGTCGTCGTCGTGCACCTGGAGGAGAAGGGGCGCGGGCGGGCGCTGCACCAGGTGTGGCTCGCGTCCGACGCGCCGGTGCTGGCGTACATGGACGTCGACCTGTCGACGGACCTGGCGGCGTTGCCGCCGCTGATCGCCCCGCTGATCTCCGGGCACTCGGACATCGCGATCGGCAGCAGGCTGGCCCGAGGTGCCCGTGTGGTGCGCGGGCCGAAGCGGGAGTTCATCTCGCGGTGCTACAACCTGCTGCTGCGCGGGACGTTGGCGACGCGGTTCTCCGACGCGCAGTGCGGGTTCAAGGCCATTCGCGCCGACGTCGCCCAGCGGCTCCTGCCGCACGTCGTGGACACCGGGTGGTTCTTCGACACCGAGCTGCTGGTGCTGGGTGAGCGGGCCGGCCTGCGGATCCACGAGGTCCCGGTGGACTGGGTGGACGACCCGGACAGCCGGGTCGACATCGTGTCCACCGCGATGGCCGACCTCAAGGGCGTGGCCAGGTTGGGGCGGGCGCTGGCGACCGGCAAGCTGCCGATCGCGGAACTCCGCCAGCAGCTCGGCCGCGAACCCCTGGAGAGCAAGACCCCCGGTGTGCCAACGGGTCTGCTGCGCCAGCTCGTCCGGTTCGGGGCGATCGGCGTGACCAGCACCCTGGCCTACCTGCTGCTGTTCCTGATGATGCGCGGCGGTCTGGGGGCTCAGGGCGCGAACCTGGTGGCGCTGCTCCTCACCGCCGTCGCGAACACCGCCGCCAACCGCCGCTTCACCTTCGGGGTGCGCGGTCGGCACGGCGCGGGCAGGCACCAGTTCGAGGGGCTGATCGTGTTCGGCTTCGGACTGGCGTTGACCAGCGGGTCGCTCGCGCTGCTGCACAGCTCCACCGATCCCGGCCAGGTGGCCGAGGTCGCCGCCGTCGTCGGCGCAAACCTGATCGCCACCGTGTTGCGCTTCCTGCTGCTGCGCAACTGGGTGTTCCGCTCCCGTACCGCCCCGACTCCTCTGGAGAGCAACTCATGACCACGACGTTGGCGCCGAGCGCGACTACCGTCGCCCCTGTGGTTCCGAAACCCCAGCACGATCCCCGGTGGGTCCGGCCCGCGTTCTTCGCGCTCCTCGCGGCCTCCGCGGTGCTGTTCCTGTGGAACCTGTCGGCGTCGGGCTTCGGCAACGGCTTCTACGCCGCCGCGACCCAGTCCGCCACGCAGAGCTGGAAGGCGTGGCTGTTCGGGTCGCTCGACTCCGGCAACGTGCTGACGGTGGACAAGCCCCCTGGTTTCCTGTGGGTCAGCGGCCTGTTCGCCCGGATCTTCGGCTTCTCCAGCTGGACGGTGCTGGCGCCGCAGGCGTTGGAGGGTGTCGCGGCCGTAGGACTGTTGTACGCCACGGTGAAGCGCACCTCGGGCCCGGTCGCCGGGCTGTTCGCCGGTGCGGCGCTGGCGTTGACGCCGGTCGCGACGCTGATGTTCCGGTTCAACCTGCCGGACGCGCTGCTGGTGCTGCTGATGGTCGCCGCCGCGTACTGCACGGTCCGGTCGCTGGAGAAGGCGAGCCCGCTGTGGATCGCGCTCGCGGGCGCGGCGATCGGGTTCGCGTTCCTGACGAAGATGGGCCAGGCGCTGCTCGTGCTGCCCGCGCTGGGGCTCGTGTACCTGATCGCCGCCCCGACCGGTCTCGGCAGGAGGCTGCTGCACCTGCTGGGCGCTGCCGCCGCGATGGTCGTGTCGGCGGGCTGGTTCATCGTGCTGGTCGAGCTGTGGCCCGCCGACTCGCGGCCCTACATCGGCGGTTCGACCAACGACAGCCTGTGGGAGCTGGCCGTCGGCTACAACGGTCTCGGTCGGCTGTTCGGCCAGGGCGGTGGCGGCGGCGGAGGCGGTGTCATGACCGGTGGTGGTGGGAACACCGGGTTCGGCGGCGCGTCGGGGATCGGCCGGATGTTCGGCGCGAGCTTCGGCAACGAGGTGTCGTGGCTGCTGCCCGCCGCGCTGATCGGCCTGGTCGCCGGGCTGTGGTTCACCCGCCGCTCGCCGCGCACCAGCCGGACGCGGGCCGCGCTGATCCTCTGGGGCGGCTGGATGGTCGTCACGGCGCTGGTGTTCAGCTTCATGAGCGGCATCATCCACCCGTACTACACCGTGGCCCTGGCGCCGGGAATCGTCGGCACGGTCGCGATCTCCGGCCGTGAGCTGTGGCGCGGCCGGGCCCACACGCCCGCGCGGATCGCGTTGGCGGCGATGGTCGCGGCGACCGGGTTCTGGAGCTTCGCGCTGCTCAACCGGGTGCCGGAGTGGCTGCCGTTCGTGCGGTGGACCATCGCGGTGGTGACGGTCGTCGTCGCCACGGTGATCGTCCTCGGCGTCACGCAGGCCGGGAAGGTCGTGCTGACCGGTGTGCTGGTGGCCGGGCTGCTCGGCACCGTCTCGTACTCGGCGGCCACGGCGGCGGCCTCGCACAACGGCTCCATCCCGGTGTCCGGCCCCGCGGGCTACGTCTCCGGTGGCATGGGCGGCGGCATGGGCGGTCCGGGCGAGGAGTCGACCGGGAGCGGGCTGACCGAACTGCTCAAGGGCACGAACACCCTGTGGGCCGCGGCGACCGTCAGCTCGCAGAGCGCGGCGAGCCTGGAACTGGCCACCGGCAAGGCCGTGATCGGCATCGGCGGGTGGAGCGGGTCCGACCCCGCGCCGACGCTGGCCGAGTTCCAGGAGTACGTCGCCGACGGGAAGATCGGCTACTACGTACCCGGCGGCCGCGGCGGGTTCGGCGGCGGTGGCGGGAGCACCGAGATCGCGAGCTGGGTGGAGGCGAACTTCACCGCGGTCGAGGTCGACGGCACGACCGTCTACGACCTGAGCGAGTAGCTCACCGGAAGGACGCGCGCGCAGCCACCGGGCTACGCGCGCGTTCTCACGTCCGGGGTCGGGTGGTGGAGGCGCGTTCGACCAGGTCGACGCCGATGGTGACGGGTTTGCGGGGTTGTTTGCCGCCCTCGATGGAGCTGATCAGCATCCGCACGGCCGTCGCCGCCTTCTCGCCGATGTCCTGGGCGATGGTCGTCAGCTTGGGCGTGACGTACGCGCACAGGTCCAGGTTGTCGAAGCCGATCACGGAGAGGTCGTCCGGCACGGTCGCGCCGCTGTCCGCGACCCCCTCCATGATCCCGATCGCGAGTATGTCCGCGGTCGCGAACACGGCGGTGGCGCTCGGGTGCGAGGCGAGCAGCCTGCGGCCGACCTCCAGGCCGTCGGCGTGGGTGGTGTTGACCGTTTCGATGAGGCCGTCGTCCCAGGTCAGGCCAGCGTCCGTGAAGGCCTGGAGGAAGCCCTCGAACCGCTGGTGCACCACGCCGACGTCGGAGAACGCCGGGCCGGCGAACAGGATCCGCCGGTGGCCGAGCCCGATCAGGTGCTCGGCGGCGAGGCGGGCGCCCTCGAAGTCGTCCGCGCGGACGCCCGTGGTGATCCGGTTCTTGGAGTAGCTGTCGACGGCGAGCACGCGGACCGCGCCGATCGTGGCCTTGGTGAGCCGGTCGAGCTCCTCGTCCAGGAAGCCCAGCAGGACCGCGCCGTCCAGGCTCCACGACTGGAGCGCCTCGGTCACCTCGTCCGGGTGCGCGATCCCGCGCAGCAGCAGGTGGTAGCCGCGCTTGCGCAGTTCGCGCTCGATCTGGCCCGCGATGGCAACGTTGTGCGGGCTGATCATCATGCTGTCCTCGTCGGCCGCGGGCACCAGCAGCCCGATCAGCCGGGACGACTTGGCCGCGAGGCTGCGCGCGGACGCGCTGGGAACGTAGCCGCGCTCGGCCACGATGCGCCGCACGCGTTCGATCGTCTCCGGTGACACGCGGGCCTTGTTGCCGTTGACGACGTTCGACACGGTCATCATGCTCACGCCCGCCTCGTCGGCGATGTCCCGCAGGGTGACCCGCACCTGTCGAACTCCTCTCGTCGGACGTCCCAGGATACGACGCCCCTCAAGGGCGGAAGGCCGGTTCCACCGTTGACAGGGTGCCGGGGGTCACATTACCGTCCCTCTAGGTGGAGCGCTAAACCTAGTCGGCGGATCGAGCGGCCGGAGCGTCCACAGTGACCAGTCGTTCAGGATGGAGCCAAGTGAGCACCAGCACGTCCACCTTCGCCCGCAACGCTTCCACCGGGTCAACGGGGTGGTGGCGCAACGCCGTCATCTACCAGGTGTACCCGCGCAGCTTCGCCGACGGGAACGGCGACGGCACCGGCGACCTGGCCGGGGTCCGTTCCCGCCTGCCCTACCTGGCGTCCCTCGGCGTGGACGCGATCTGGTTCACGCCCTGGTACTCCTCGCCGCTGGCCGACGGCGGCTACGACGTGGCCGACTACCGGGCCATCGACCCGGCGTTCGGCACGCTGGAGGAGGCCGAGTCGTTGATCGCCGAGGCGTCCGCGCTGGGCATCCGCACCATCGTCGACATCGTGCCCAACCACGTGTCGGACCGGCACGAGTGGTTCCGGGCCGCGTTGGCCGCGGAACCGGGGTCACCCGAGCGGCAACGGTTCTGGTTCCGCGACGGCGGCGGTCCGGACGGCTCGGAGCCGCCGACGGACTGGGTGTCCAGCTTCTCCGGCGGCACCTGGACGAGGACCACGAACCCCGACGGCACGCCCGGCGAGTGGTACCTGCACCTGTTCGCGCCGCAGCAGCCGGACCTCAACTGGAACCACCCGGACGTCCGCCGCGAGCACGAGGACGTGCTGCGGTTCTGGTTCGACCGCGGGGTCGCGGGCATCCGGATCGACTCGGCCACGATGCCGGTCAAGGACCCGTCGTTCCCCGCCCTGGTCGGTGAGCAGCGGCCCGGCGAGCACCCGTTCGTCGACCGCGACGAGCTGCACGACATCTACCGCGGCTGGCGCGCGGTCGCGGACTCCTACGACGAGCCGCGGGTGCTGGTCGGTGAGATCTGGCTGGCGGACCAGCAGCGGTTCGCCCGCTACCTGCGGCCGGACGAGATGCACACCGCGTTCAACTTCGACTTCATGATGCGGCCGTGGGAGCCCGCCCAGCTGCGGGCCTCGATCCAGTCCACTGTGGAGGCCCACCGGCCGGTCGGCGCGCCCCCGACGTGGACGCTGTCGAACCACGACGTCACCCGGCCGGTGACCCGCTACGGCCGGGAGGACAGCTCGTTCGGCTTCGCCGCGCGGCGGTTCGGCATCCCGACCGACCTGGCGACGGGTCGGAGGAGGGCGCGTGCGGCGGCGTTGTTGACCGGCGCGCTGCCCGGTTCGCTCTACCTGTACCAGGGTGACGAACTCGGCCTGCCCGAGGTGGAGGACCTGCCGCTCGGCGCGCTCCAGGACCCGATGCACTTCCGCTCGGAGGGCGTCGACCCCGGCCGCGACGGCTGCCGCGTGCCGCTGCCGTGGACCGCCGACGGGTCCTCGTTCGGGTTCGGCGACGGCGGCTCCTGGCTGCCGCAGCCCGCGGGGTGGGGCGAGTTCTCCGTTTCGTCGCAGGAGGACGACCCCGGCTCGATGCTGTCGCTGTACCGCACGATGCTGTCGATCCGGCGCACCGAACCCGCGCTGCTCGGCGAGTCGTTCGCCTGGCTCGACCCGGCCGACGACGTCCTCGCGTTCCGGCGCGGCGAGGACCTCGTGTGCCTGGTGAACCTGGGCCCGACCGCGATCCCCCTGCCCCCGCACTCCTCCGTCCTGCTCGCCAGCGGCGAGCTCGACGGCGACCTCCTGCCCACCGATACAGCCGTCTGGCTGCGTTCCTGAAGATCCGCCCCCTGGGAGGGACGATGAAGTCCATCGCTGTTCTGGCGGTCGCCACCGCCGTGCTGGCCGCGTGTTCCGGCGGCGGCGCGCGAAGCGCCGACGGCAAGACCGTCGTGAACGTGTCGCTCGACCCCGGCCTCGAACAGGGGGCGATCGACGCGTTCAACGCCCGCGTGGCGCAGTTCGAGTCGGCGAACCCGACGATCGACCTGGTGCCGCGCGAGTACAAGTGGGACGCGACCACGTTCACCACGCAGCTCGCCGGTGGAACGCTCCCCGACGTGTTCACCGTGCCGTTCACCGACGGGCGGGGGCTGATCGAGCGCAAGCAGATCGCGGACATCAGCGGCCAGGTGGCCGGGTTGCCGTACGCCGGGAAGTTCAACAAGGAGATCGCCAAGGCCGGGTCGACCGACGACGGGAAGATGTGGGCGGTGCCGATCGCCGCTCACGGCCAGGCGCTGCACTACAACCGGACGCTGTTCACGCAGGCCGGGCTCGACCCGGACAAGCCGCCCACCACGTGGGACGAGGTCCGGTCGGCCGCGAAGCAGATCTCGGAGAAGACCGGGCAGGCCGGGTTCGCGATGATGACCAGCGGCAACACCGGCGGCTGGATCGCGACCACGCTGGCGTACGCGTTCGGCGGGCGGACGGAGAAGCTGGAGGGCGACTCCGCCAAGTCCACCGTGGACAGTCCGGAGATGGTCAAGGCGCTCCAGGCCGTGAAGACCATGCGGTGGGACGACAACAGCATGGGCGCGAACTTCCTGTACGAGTGGGGAACCATCAACCAGGACTTCGCGGCGGGCCGGATCGGCATGTACGTCTCCGGCGGTGGCAACTACGGCTCCCTCAAGGCGCAGAACGCGATGAAGCCCGAGGACTACGGCGTCGCGGCCCTGCCGCTGACCGGCGGGTCGAACGCCGGGGTGCTGGGCGGCGGCACGCTCGCGGCCGTCAGCGCCAAGGCCGAGGAGCCGGTCAAGGCGGCGGCCGTGAAGTGGATCGACTTCTACTACCTGGAGAAGCTGACGAACAAGGACGCGGCCGTCGCCGACGCGAAGACCACCGCGGACTCGGGCCAGGCCGTCGGGTCGCCGGAGCTGCCGGTGTTCGACAAGGCCGCGTTCGACGAGCGGATGACGTGGATCGCCCAGTACGTCAACGTCCCGGTGAAGCAGATGACGCCGTACACGGACAAGATGTTCGGCCAGCCGCTGATCCCGGAGCCGACCCGCTCCACCCAGCAGGTGTACGCGCTGCTCGACCCGGTCGTGCAGTCCGTGCTCACCGACCGGGGCGCGGACATCGGATCGCTGCTGAACGGAGTCCGGACCCAGGCGCAAGCGCTGCTGGACAAGAAGTGACCGCGCCGCCGACGCTGGATCCGGGCCCGTCGACGACCGCCGCTCCCCCACCCGTCGTACCAACGCGCCGTCGCGTCCGGCGGTCACCGGTCACGTGGGTGCGGGGCGGCGGGCTCGGCACGGTGGTGTTCCTGCTGCCGATGCTGGTGGTGTTCGGGCTGTTCTCCTGGGCGCCGATCGTGCAGTCGGTCGTGATGAGCTTCCAGGAGACGAACCTGGTCACCGCGCCGACGTTCGTGGGGCTGGAGAACTTCCGGGCCGTGCTGGCCGATCCGCTGCTGTGGACGGCCGTGCGGAACACCCTGTGGTTCGCGGTGCTGGCCCTGCTGCTGGGCTACCCGATCCCGCTGGTGGCGGCG
>DATMCA010001060.1:0-4520 GCA_035559015.1 Umezawaea sp.
TTCGGGGTTCTCGCGCACTGCCTTCAGGTCGATCACGAGGGGTAAGGGTAGTCCGTCACCCCTCGCGATCGCGCCCGGATATGCCTAGCTGATGGCGACGGCCACCACGAGACCCAGCGCGACGTGCGCGCTGGCCACGACGACGCTCGCGGGGGCGAACGCCTCGGACTCGATGAGCCTGCCGATGTCCAGGCGCGTGACCCACTCCAGCAGTCGCACGGCGAGGACCTGGACGATGATCCCGACGAAGCCGAAGATCAACGAGTAGAGCAGGCCCTCGGTGAGCTTGCCCTCGGAGCTGTAGATCGCGACCACGATGATCAGCGCCATGCTGAACAGGCCGGCGGCGGTCACGATGACCGCGTTCGGCTTGCCCGTGCGGACCAGACCGCTGAGCTGGCCCGGCGTCGTGAAGTCGATGGCGTAGAAACCCACGACCATCAGGATGAGACCGACGACGGCGTACAGCGCGATCGCGCCGATGCCCCGGCCGATCGTCGAACCGAATCCGGGGTCCAACGCGAGTTGGGTGATCACTGGCCCTCCATGTGCTGGTGCTTCATTCGACAATCCGGTGGGGAACGAAGGCCGCGCCGTCATCGGTCACGAGACCGGTGGTTTCGCGGATGCCCAGGCCCGCGGCCTGGTCGCCGACGACCCACGCGCCCAGGGCGGGCCGGTAGCCGTCGAACTCGGGCAGGGGGTCGAACAGCTGGTAGACGAAGCCCTCCTTGCCGTAGACCCCGCCGGTCTGGGTCTCGTAGCCGGGAGCGACGATCGAGATGTTCGAGCCCTCACGACCCAGCCGCGGCTTGCGCACGTACTCCGTGAGCAGCCCCGGATCGTCGAGGTAGGCGGGCAGCAGGTTCGGGTGGCCGGGGTACATCTCCCACAGCACCGCGAGCAGCGCCTTGTTGGACAGCAGCATCTTCCACAGCGGTTCCACCCACAGGGTGCCGGGCAGGCTCTCCACCGCGTGGCGGCCGAACTGCTCGTCGACCACCCACTCCCACGGGTAGAGCTTCACCACGGTGCTCATCCGCTCCTCTTCGAGGTCGACGAACCTCTTGAGCAGCGTGTCCCAGCCGATGTCCTCGATGGACAGGCCGACGGTGTTCATGCCCGCCTCGGCCGCGGTCTCCTGGAGGTAGGCGAGCGTGATGTGGTCCTCGCCGGACGTGTCCGCCGACGACCAGGTGAAGTGCAGTTCGTTGGACGGCAGTCGCGCCCCGATCTCACCCCAGCGCTCGACCAGCTTCTCGTGGATCGAGTTCCACTGGTCGTCGTCCGGGAACACCTCGGTCTTCCAGTACCACTGGAGCACCGCCGCTTCCAGCAGCGACGTGGGGGTGTCCGCGTTGTACTCCAGCATCTTGGCCGGTCCGGACCCGTCGTAGCGCAGGTCGAACCGCCCGTAGACGTGCGGGTCGCGCCGCTTCCACGACTCCGCGATGGCGGGCCAGATCCACTCCTGGATGCCGAAGTCGCGGTACCTCTCGGTGAGCACGACGTTGTCCACGGCTTCCAGGCACATGCTGTGCAGCAGTTCCACGTCGGCTTCGAGCGAGAGGACGTCGCTCATCTCGAAGACGTAGTGCGCCGACTCGTCCCAGTAGGGGCGCTCGACGCCGTTCACGCCCCTGGCGGGCGCGCCGAACACGAGACCCTGTTCCGAGACCGTCCGCTGCCAGTTCGGCCGCGGCGCGGATGTTGCACGGCGCACTCAGCTTCCTCCGCTCGTCCCGCTCTTGCTGCCGCCGCTGGACACGCCGAACCCGCCGCGCTGGATGCTGGTGCCCGACCTGGTGGAGATGCTCGCCTTCGGCGGCTTGACGGTCGTGCCGCCGGAGATCTTCTGCCCGACCACGCCCGAGCCACCGTAGTTGTAGCGGTACTGGCTGTAGCCACCGCCGACGATCGGCATGTAGATGAAGCCGCCGGACGTGTGCCCGCCGTGCGAGAGCGCGTAGTTCTCGTCGCAGTTGTTGTCGTCGGCGACCACGACGTCGTCCTTGGTGACGCAGGTGGCGGTCACCTCGTCCGGGCTCAGCGCCGCGTAGCCGATGGCGACCAGCGCGACCACGCCGACCGTCACGCCGCCGCCGATGAGCAGCCGCTTGCGGAGCTTCTTCTTGCGCGCGTACTCGGCCTCGCGGGCCTGGTCGGCCGCGATCAGGTCCCGCTGGGCCTGCTCGCGGGCGCGCTGCTCGGCCAGCGACGGCGGCTTCGGCTTGGTCGAGCCGTCCTGCTGCCGGATCCGACCGCGCGGGTTGGACGGTTGCTGAGGCGGTTGGTCCGTCGCGGGCACGTACGGCGGGGGCGTCGAGCCCCCACCGGGCGCGCCCGAGCTCGGCACGCCGCTCGGCGGTGTCGGTGCGTTCTGTCCGGATTCGGGTGTCCCAGAGGTCCCGGACCTGTCGTTCTCAGTCATCAGCCACTCCCGGCGGGGACGGTACAGAGATCGGCCGCCAAACGGGTGACGAGTGTCCGAAAAGCAACACTCCTCCCCCGCGTCGACGGCCCCTCGGTCGGCACAGGCATCATGGAGTAGATGTCAGCGAGCGCTCAGCGGTTTCGTCGTGGTGGCCACATTCGCGGTACGCGGGTGGTCATGATCGGCGCGTCCGTCGGGGGTTTCCTCCTCCTCGGGCTGAGCGCTTTCACATCCTGGCCGGTCAGCGGCAGTGGCTTGCTCGGTGGCGAAGCCGCGAAGCCGACCGTGAACCCAGCTTACGAGTCGGAAGCCGCGGACTGCCTGAACTGGGCGAAACCCGACCTGTCGGACGTCAAGAAGGTCGACTGCGGCAACCAACACCTGTTCGAGGTCACCGGGAAGGTCGACATCTCCGCCCAGTACGCGAAAGAGGCCAAGTACCCGGCCGCCGCCGACTGGGCGAAGATCAGCCTCGACCACTGCACCAAGCCCTCGCTGGACTACCTGGCGGGCAAGTTCGACCCGTTCGGGAAGTACGCGGTCGGGCCGCTCAACCCCGGTGAGCAGGAGTGGAACGCCGGTTTCCGCACGTTGCGCTGCGGTCTCCAGGTCGTCGGACCGGCCGGTGGGCTGCTGCCGTCGTTCGGCACGGCGAAGAAGCAGGACCAGTCGGACGTGTACGACCCCGGCGTCTGCCTCGGCCTGAACGGCAAGTCCGTGGGCGACCCGGTCGACTGCGCCCAGCCGCACACGTTCGAGATCGTCGGCGTGGTGGACCTCGCCGCGGCGATCGGCCCGGACTTCCCGGCCCCGGAGAAGCAGGACGAGGTGCTGCCCGCCACCTGCGACACGATGGCGGCCGACTACTCCGGCGGAGCCGACCTCAAGGGCAAGGGCCTGGTCGTGACCTGGGACAACCGGCTGCCGGAGAGCTGGACCGCCGGGTCGCACAAGGTCAACTGCAAGATCGGCGCCGTTCCCGCCGACGCCTCGGGGCTGACGGCGTTCGCCGGTTCCGTGCGCAACCCGAACGCACCGCCCCTGACCACGTCGAACCCGCCGCAGACCACCGCCGTCAGCCAGGCGGAGGCCACCGGCGCGCCCCTGCACTCCGAGGTCCAGTCCGGTTCGAACGCGCCGTCGTCGAGCCAGAACCCGAGCGGTTCGGCGACCAACACCACCACCCAGACGTCGACGACCAAGACGTCATGACGGTGGAGATGACGCGCGACCGGTTCGAGGAGCTGGTCGGCGACGCGCTGGACCTCATCCCGCCGGACTTCGCGGCGGCGATGGACAACGTCGTCGTGCTGATCGAGGACCGCAACCCGGACGAGCCGACGCTGCTCGGGCTCTACCACGGCGTGGCGCTCACCGAGCGGACGTCGGACTACGGCGGGGTGCTGCCGGACCGGATCTTCATCTACCGCGACGCGCTGCTCGACTTCTGCGAGGACGAGGACGACGTGGTGAACGAGGTGGCCGTCACAGTGGTCCACGAGATCGCCCACCACTTCGGCATCGACGACGCCCGCCTGCACGAACTGGGCTGGGGCTAGCGCCGGACAGGGGTTCGACAGCTATTCTGATCTGCCTGTTCGGCACAAGAACGCCATTAGATCGCGACTCGCGGGATCACTTGACGGTGATTTTCCACAATGCACGATAATACTGCCCCGTCAGATCACGTACCGATCACACCCGGAGACCGTGACCATGGAGCCGCAGTTTCGTCAGACGACGATCGACCCCTCCGGGCGATTCCTGCACGCCGAGAACGACAGACTCAGGGCCAAGGGTCCGGCGACGCGGGTAATGCTCCCCGGCGGCGTCTCCGCGTGGTCGGTGACGAGGCACGAGGTCGTGAAGCGGCTCTGCGAGGACCCCAGGGTGTCCCGCGACCCGGTGCGCCACTGGCCCGCCTACGCGGGCCTGCCGACGGACTGGCCGCTGCGCTCCTTCATCTCGACGGTGAACGCCTTCACCACGTACGGCGGCGACCACCAGCGGCTCCGCACGATGATGGCCGGTGCGTTCACCCCCCGGCGCGTCGAGGGCATCCGGGGCCGCGTGCACGCCACCGTGG
>DATMCA010001061.1:0-2352 GCA_035559015.1 Umezawaea sp.
ACCTGGAGGCCGAGACCGACGAGCCGGGGACGGTCGCGCGGGACGTCGCGGTCAACCGGTTCCTGGCGGGCGTCAAGATCGGCCGCGCCCCGGTGCAACTCCCGTTGGAACCGCCGACCGCCGAAGAGGATGTGCTGGCCCGGAGGTAGCGCCGCGACGGTGTCCCGGACGCGCTGCGCGGCTGCGGAACGGCCGGAGCCCGGCCGGACACCCTTGTCCTGCACCGCGGACGGCGTGACCCGGACTACTGGAGCACCCGGTTCGCGAACGGCCTGACGGCGGCCGTGACCGCCGCGGTGGACGTCGCCGGGGGCGCGCGCCCGTCGGTGGACGCCGAACGCGCGGCGCGCGGACCGTGGGAACTCGCGCTGAGCTGGTTCATCTCCTCCTACCCGCTGCTCGGCGCGCTCGCGTCGTCGATGCGGGTCGTCGCGGACGCGGACCTGGCGCGGGCGTGGGACATCTCGGTCGCCGCCGTGAACGCGGGGGCGGGCGAGATCTACGTCAACCCGCTCACCCGCCTGCACGCGTCGGAGTGGAGGTTCGTGCTGGCGCACGAGATGCTGCACGCCGCGCTGCGCCACGGCGACCGCGCCGGAGGCCGTGACCCGTACCTGTGGAACGTGGCGGCGGACTTCGTGGTCAACGGGTGGCTGGTCGAGATGGCGGTCGGCACGATGCCCGATGGCGCCCTGCACGACCCGGCGCTGCGCGGGCTGTCGGCGGAATCGGTGTACGACCGGATCGCGGTCGACCTGCGCCGCCACCGCAAGCTCGCCACGCTGCGCGGCCGAGGGCTCGGCGACGTGCTCGGCGACCCGTTGCCGCACGCCGGAAGTCCCGCCACCGCAACGGATCTGGACGACTTCTACCGCCGGTCGCTGCTGACCGGCCTCGCCTACCACGACCCGGAACTGCGCGGCACGCTCCCGGCCGGGCTGGTGCAGGAGATCCGCGCGCTGGAGCACCCGCCGCTGGAGTGGGACGCCCGGCTCGCCCGCTGGTTCGAGGAGTTCGTGCCGGTGCTGGAGCGCAGGCGCAGCTACGCGCGCGCGTCCCGCCGCCAGTCCTCGACGCCGCACATCCCGCGCCCCGGTTGGGTCCGGCCGTCGGAAGCCGTGCGGCGGCCGACGTTCGGCGTCGTGCTGGACACGTCCGGCTCGATGGACGCCCGACTGCTCGGCAAGGCCCTGGGCGCCATCGCCTCGTACTCGAAGGCACGGGACGTGCCCGCCGCGCGCGTGGTGTTCTGCGACGCCGTCGCGTACGACGCCGGGTACGTGCCGGTCGAGGACATCGCGGGCCGGGTCGCCGTGCGGGGCCGCGGCGGCACCCGCCTGCAACCGGGCGTGGACCTGCTGGAGCGGGCCGACGACTTCCCGGCCGACGGCCCGATCCTGGTCATCACCGACGGCTCCTGCGACGTGCTGCGGATCCGCCACGAGCACGCGTTCCTCGTCCCCGCCGGCCGGAACCTGCCGTTCCGCCCGCGCGGCCCGGTGTTCCGGGTGCGCTAGCGGCCGTCGTAGTCCGACAACCGGTCCAGGAGCGGGGTCAGGGAACTCAGCCGGCCCTGCTCCTCCGGGCTCAGGAGGGTCTCCACGGCCTGCGCGATCCAGTCGCGCCGGGCCTCGCGCTCCCGGTCCAGCGCGGCACGCCCCTGGTCGGTGAGGGTGATCAGGAAGCCGCGGCGGTCGTCCGGGTCCTCGCGCCGGGCGACGTGGCCCAGCGCCTCCAGGTCCTTGACCGTGCGGCTCTGGCTCTGGTGGCGCACGCCGCTCCGCTGGGCGAGGGAGGCGGTCGTGGCGTCGCCTTCGCGGTCGAGCAGACCCATGGTCCTGGTCATCGGCAGCGGCAGCGCGTCGGCGTGCGAGAGCGTCGCTCGGACGAACCTGCCGATGGAGGTCCGCAACTGCTCAGCTAGATGATCTTGGTCGACCACCGCTCGATCGTACAGTCCGGCCGCGGCGACAATAAATACAGCAAGGCTGTATATTATCGTCAGGTACCGAGCCCCGAACCCGAGCGGACGCACTGTGAAGCTGACGAAGTACGCCCACGCCTGCGTGGTGCTGGAGAAGGACGGAACGCGGATCGTGCTGGACCCCGGCGCGTTCACCCCCGACGCGGCGGAGGCCGTTGCCGGAGCCGCGGCCGTGCTCATCACCCACGAGCACCTCGACCACTTCGACGAGGCCGTGGTGGCCGGGGCGCTGGACGCCGACCCCGCGCTCCGCGTCTTCGGCCCGCGCGACGTGGTCGACAAGCTCGGCGACCGCGACGGGCGGGTGCGGGTCCTCGCGGCCGGGGACACCGTCACCGTCGGCGGCTTCGCCGTCGCGGTCCACGGCG
>DATMCA010001062.1:0-3858 GCA_035559015.1 Umezawaea sp.
CCTCGTCGGCGACGCCGGCTATTGCGCCTCGCCCTACAGCGGCATGGGAACCTCCGCCGCGCTGGTCGGCGCCTACGTCCTGGCGGGGGAGATCAACCGGAACCCCGGCGACATCCCGAAGGCGTTCGCCGACTACCAGACGACGCTCCGGCCCTTCGTCGACAACGTCCAGGCCGAGGTCAACCCGAAGATCCTGCGGTTCGGGTTCCCGCAGGGCAGGCTCGGGATCAGCACCCTGCTCACCCTGGGCGCGGTCGGCAGCTTCCTCCGGCTTCCCGAACTCGCGGCCCGGTTCGCGAAGGAGGACCGCGGCGGCGCCTGGCCACTGCCGGACTACCCGCGGTCGCGGGTCGATCGGATCGGGTAGCCGGGGTCGTCGACGCACGGTGCCCGGCGGGCCGGAAGTCCCGATGCCACCGTTTCGGGCGGGTCAACGACCGGTCGCCCGCTCGTGGCGAAGGGCGTCCAGTTGTCGTCTGACGCGGTCCGCGTCCTCGGTTCGCTGCTGGGCCTGGTACAGCTCGAAAGCCTGCTGCCACGTCGTGCCGGCCGTGTCGTGGTGGCCGAGAGCGTGGTGGGTGTGGCCGACCCGTTCGAGGGTGTCGGCTTCGTGGTAATCGTGGTTGAGCTCGCGGAGCAGGTCCAGCGCCTGGTGGTAGTAGTCGAGCGCCTGGGTCCGGCGGCCGGTGTGGTGGGCGATGTAGCCCATGCCGTCCAGCGTGGTCGCCTCCAGTTCGCGGTCGCTGTGGCGGCGGGCCAGTGCCAGGGCGGCCTCGACGTGGGGACGGGCCAACTGGTAGTGCCCCAGCTGGGCCTGGTGCCAGCTGACCTGGGTGTGGGCCCAGGCCTCCCACACCGGCATGTCGAGGGCTTGGAACAGGCGCAGGGCGGGAGTGGCGTGCTCCAACGCCCGCCGGTCGTCACCGCGCTCCTCCCAGAGCCCGGCGAGGAGGTGGTGGGCGTGGGCTTGACCGGAGGTGTCGTCCGTCCGCCCGCTGGCCTCCAGGGCGTCGTGGAGGTGTTGCAGGGCTTCGGAATGGAGTCCCACCGCGGCGCACGCGTTGCCGAGGCGTCGTCGGGACAGGGTCTGGGCGGCGCCGTCGCTCGTGCGGTCCGCGGACGCCACGGCCGCCCGCCACACCGCCACGGCGTCGCGGTAGTTGCCCCGTCTTCGGAAGAACGTGTCCAATGCCCACGCCAGTTGCCAGACCGAGGCGTGCCCGCCGTGCACGGCCGCCATCCGCTGAACGGCGAGGAGGTTCGGGAACTCGGTGGTCAGCCACTCCATCGCCGTCGCCGCGTCCTCGAATTCCAGCGGGACGCAGCCGGTGGCGGGGACGCCGATCCGAATCGGTTCCCGGAGCGGGTCCAGCGACCGCTCGGCGGCGAACGCGGTGTGCGCGTAGAAGTCGGTCAACCGCCGCAGCGCCGCCGACGTGTCGTGGTGGGTGCGTTCACCCGCGTACAGCCGGACGAGGTCGTGCATCCGGTAGCGACCCGGGACGTGCTGGTCGACCAGGTGCGCCTGTTCCAGTTCGCGCAGACGGGTGCGGACACGGGTGGGGGACAGCGCGGTGAGGCTCGCGACGGCGAGCAGGCCGATGTCCGCACCGGGGGCGAGTCCGAGCGAGCCGAACAAACCGGCCGCGTCGGTGGACAGGGCTCGGTAGGACCACGAGAACACGGCCCGGAGGCTCACCAGGTCGTCGCCCGTGTCCAGGGCGTCCAGCAGGCCGTCGTGGTCGCGCAGTTCGTCGGCCAGGACGGACAGGGGGAAGGTCGGGTGCGCGGCGGCGCGGGCCGCCACGATGCTGATCGCCAGTGGCAGGCCCGCGCACCGGGTCAGGAGTTCTTTCGTGACACCGGGTTCGGCGGCCGGCCGGTCCTCGCCGAGGTGCAGGGCGAGCACCTGGTGCGCCTCCCGGTCGGGCAGCCGGTCCAGGTCCAGCGACCGCGCGCCGTGCGCGGCGACCAGGCCACCGAGGTGCCTGCGGCTGGTGATCAGCACGGTGCACGTCCGGCCGCCGGGGAGCAGGGGGGTCACCTGGGCGCTCTCGGCGGCGTTGTCCAGGAACACCAGCACCCGCTTGTCCGCGACCAGGCTGCGGTACAGGCCGACCTGCGCGTCCGGGTCGTGCGGCACGTCCGCGGCGGCGACGCCGAGCGCGTCGAGGAAGCCGCGGACCGCCGTCGCGGTCGGCACCGGATTTCCGGTGGGGTCGAAACCGCGGAGGTCGACGTGCAGCTGGCCGTCGGGGAACCGGTCCAGATGTCGGTACGCCCAGTGCAGCGCCAGCCAGGTCTTGCCGATCCCGCCGGTCCCGCCGATCGCCGAGATCACCACGGTGTCCCCGGCGGAGTCCTGCCCCAGCGCGGTGTCGAGGCGGGCCAGTTCGCGGGTCCTGCCGGTGAACAGGCGCGGCCGGGCCGGTAGTTGGTGCGGCACGGCCGTTGTGGCGGTGCGGGGCCCGGATCGCGCGACGGGGGCCACGAGCGCCGGGTCGGTCGCCAGGACCTGCTCGTGCAGGCGTCGCAGCGGCGGGCTGGGATCGGTGCCGAGTTCGTCCGCCAACCGGCCGCGCACCAGCCGGTAGTGCTCCAGCGCGTCGGCCGGGCGACCGCTGCGGTACAGGGCGACCATGAACTGGCCCGCCAGGCGTTCGTCCAGCGGGTTCTTGGCCGCCCACGCCGACAGGTCGGGCAGCAGCGCGGCGTGCAGGCCGAGGCGGAGCCGGACGTCGACGAGGTCGAGCCGGGCCGCGTGGCGGTGTTGGACCAGCGTGGCGCGCGTGGAGTCCAGCCAGGCGGTGGTCAGACCGGCGAACGGCTCCCCGCACCACAGGTCCAGGGCCTGCGTGAGCAGTGCGGCGGCCCGGTCGTCGTCAGCGGCGCGCCCCTCCTCGACCAGGCGGCGGAACCGGTGCAGGTCCACCACGTCGGGTTCGACGGTGAGCTGGTAGCCCGCCGACTTCCGGGCGATCGTCACGCCAGCGGCCGGAGCCAGGGCGTTGCGGAGCATGGTCATGCTGTGCTGGACGGCGGCGCGCGGACGGCGGGGGAGGCGACGATCCCCCCAGACCCGGTCGACCAACTGGTCGACCGAGACCGCGTGGTTCGCCTCGACCAGCAGAACCGCCAGCACAGACCGGAGTTGCGCGTAGCCGATCGCGATCGGTTGATCACCGACGTGTGCCTCGACATCGCCGAGCAGACGGAACCGCACCGCCATCTGGCTTCCTCCCCCGCACCCCGGTGATCAAATGCTTACCGGGTTCGGCGGTGCCGCTCAAGCATTGCCCGCGCACTGCGCGCGTTCGGGCCAGGGCGGGCCGGGGCGAGAGGAGGGTGTTGACATGGCTGGGAAATCGAGGCGGCGGCACGGCGTGGACGCACTTCGTCGGGGTGCGCCCACGCCGTGCCGGGTTGGGCCGGTCCGGTCAGCGGATGTCGGGCGCTGCCACGGCTCGGCCTCGGCGCGAGGTCACGGCCAGATCTGCCACCACTGGTCGTTGTACCCGAGGATGCAGTTGTAGTTCACGGCGTTCCCGCCGTTCTGGCCCTGGTTGGACGGAACGGCGAGGCAGCGGCCGCTCTTGTAGTTGCGGAGCCGGTGGTGGACGTTGTCGGGCATGAGCTCCGGCAGCCACCACTGGTCGTAGTAGCCGTCGACGCAGTCGTACTGCACGACGCGGGCGCCGTTGGCGGGGTTCGCCGCGGCGACGCACCGGTCGGTGCGCTGGTTGCGGATCCGGTAGTAGCCGGGGGCGGCGTCGATGGGTTCGAAACGCCAGTACTGGTCGCTGTACTCGGCGTAGCAGTCGTAGTGGATCAGGGGCTTGCCGTTGGTGTTGTCCGCCG